>JAITEY010000080.1 GCA_031281815.1 Desulfovibrio sp.
TAGGCGGTGACTTCCATGCCGTTGGTCAGGCGTACGCGGGCAACCTTGCGCAAGGCCGAATTGGGTTTTTTCGGCGTGGTCGTATAGACGCGCGTACAGACGCCGCGCCGTTGCGGGCACGCCTGCAGCGCAGGGGTCTTCCTGCGTTTCAAAACAGCCTTGCGCTCTTTGCGTATAAGCTGATTGATTGTGGGCATCATTTCCTCCGGATGTTTCAATCCACCTCCGGCTCCGTCCGCCGGATGACTCCGCCCCGGCTTCTGTCCACCGGCCGGCATGCCCCTCCCTGAAGGGAGAGGTTTCAAACCAAAAAGGAATTTCTGATCAACTTCAGGCCCGATGCGCCGGTATACACCGTTCGCCGCAACGCCGGTCACGGCGCAACGCCTTCTTTCGGACCTTTCAGCCGAGCAAGTCGAGTTACATAGTCCGTAAGCCCGGCGCTGTCAAGCGCGGAAAACACCGGCGCATAATTTCCGTTGCGCGGGCGACGCGGGGTCAACCTTTGTCGTTGTCCGCGGGTCTGAAAAAGGCGGCTATGCATTCCGCGTCTTCAGGCCGGGATTGCGCGCCGACTTCCGCATCGCCTCCCGAGCAGACGAAGCGGTCCCCTTCCAGCACTATGTAGCCTGCGGACAGCACCCGCGCATACGGAAGCTGCTCACGCATATCCTGGTGCGCTACACGGCCGGGGAAGAGAAAAGGGATGGGCCGGCCCCCAAAGTCTTCACAGAGTATGTATTTCATGTCGCCTCGGCAGCTTCGCTGTTCGAATCACCACTGTGCCCGCGCGTCTGAGGTTCGACGGCAATCCACGCCTCCGCGCGGGAAGCAACTTCAACTGTGTCCGCGCGCCGCGGTTCGACGACACCCCGAGTTGCCGGCGCGGGCTTCAGCGCATATCCACCAACAGCGGGTTGTCTTCCAGTTCTTCCAGGAACTTGTCGGGGCGTTCCTTCTGTTCCGGCACCTGTATATCGGCATGCACATACTCCCTGTAGCCGGTGCCGGCCGGGATAAGCCGCCCGACGATGACGTTTTCCTTGAGGCCGCGCAGGGCGTCGGACTTACCGCGCAAAGCGGCCTCGGTCAGCACCTTGGTCGTTTCCTGGAAGGACGCGGCGGAAATGAAGCTGGAGGTGGTCAACGACGCCTGGGTTATGCCCAGCACCAGCGGTTCGGCCGTGGCCGGGGTGCGGCCTTCGGCAACGGCAGCGGTGTTTTCATCCTTGAATTCCTGCTTGTCCACCTGTTCACCGACAAGAAAACTGGTCATGCCCGGATCCAGAATCTGCACCTTGCGCAGCATCTGGCGCACAATCACTTCAATGTGCTTGTCGTCTATGCCCACGCCTTGGAAACGGTAAACATCCTGGATTTCATCCACGAGGTAGGCGGCCAGATATTTTTCCCCGCGGGTGCGCAGGATATCGTGCAGTTCGGGATGCCCTTCGGTCAGCAGTTCCCCGGCTTCGGCGAAGTCGCCGTCGCCCACGGTGATGTGTTTGCCCTTGGGCACCAGATATTCTCTGGCTTCGCCGGTTTCCGGGGTGACGACGAGCTTGCGTTTGCCCTTGGATTCGCCCGCGTAGGACACGGTGCCGTCTATTTCGGAAACCACGGCCATATCCTTGGGCTTGCGCACTTCAAAGAGTTCCGCCACGCGGGGCAGACCGCCGACGATGTCTTTGGTCTTGGAAGACTCGCGGGGTTTGCGGGCCAGGATGTCGCCCGCTTCTATCTCCTGCCCGTCGCCGACCATGAGCAGGGCGCCCACCGGCAGGGGGTAGGAGGCGGGAATGGCCGACCCGGGCCGGGTTTTCACTTCTCCGTTTTCGTCACACACGGACACGGTGGGCCGGAAGTTGGTGGTCCGGTATTCAATGATGCTGCGCGTGGCCATTTGCGTGGCTTCATCCGTTTTTTCCTGCATGGTTTTACCTTCCAGGATATCCGTAAAACGGACGACGCCGCGCACTTCGGACACAAAGGGTTCATTGAAGGGGTCCCATTCGGCGATGAGCGTACCCTTTTTCACATCTTCGTTTTCCCGCACCACGAGCTTTGAGCCGTTGGGCAGCAGATATTTTTCCCGTTCCCGTCCCTGTTCGTCCACGATGCTCACCTGCCCGCTTTTGCCGAGCACCATGCGTTGTCCGTCGCGGTTCAGGACGGCCTTGACGCGGGATAAGATAACGCGGCCGGCGTTTTGGGCGGTTAGGTTGGAGCGTTCGATTTCGCGCGATGCCGTGCCGCCGATGTGGAAGGTGCGCATGGTGAGCTGGGTGCCCGGTTCGCCGATGGACTGGGCGGCGATGATGCCCACGGTTTCCCCGATGTTGACGAGATGGCCGCGCGCCAGATCCCGCCCGTAGCAGTACGCGCACACCCCCCGCTCCGCGCGGCAGGTTAGGGCGGAACGGATGGTCAGGGAATTGACGCCCACTTCTTCCAGCACGTCCGCCACATGCTCATCAATCAGGGTGTTGGCCGGGAAAAGCGTTTCTCCGCTTTCCGGATGCAGGATGGGGTACAGGGTGACGCGGCCGACGGCGCGTTCGGCCATACGCATCTTGATGTCCCCGCCCTTGACCAGATGGGTGACCTCAATGCCGTCCACGGTGCCGCAATCGGCTTC
>JAITEY010000090.1 GCA_031281815.1 Desulfovibrio sp.
TTGTTCCGCACGGCTATGTGCAGAGCCTTGGGAGACCCCACCAGGATCACAAGCCTCTTGCCCCGCGTGACCCCGGTATACAGGAGGTTGCGCTGCAACAGCATGTAATGCTGGACCAGCACGGGCATGACCACGGCCGGATATTCCGACCCCTGGGCCTTATGCACGCTTACCGCGTACGCCGTGGTGATTTCATCCAACTCGTCGAAGGAATACAGCACGTTCTTGTCGTCATAACGCACGGTCAGCTCTTTTTCTTCCGGATTGACGAGACAGATGCGGCCTATGTCGCCGTTGTAGACGTCCTTGTCGTAATTGTTGCGCAACTGCATCACTTTGTCGCCCGGATAAAAGCGCCGCTCGCCCCGCTTAACCCACGCATCCTGCCGGTTAAGCGCCTCCTGGAGGCGCAGGTTCAGTTCCGTCACCCCGGCCGACCCCTTGTGCATGGGGGTCAGCACCTGGATGTCGTCCACGGGATGCAGGCGGAAACGCCCCGGAATGCGCTTGGCGACCAGTTCCACAATCAGTTGCGCGGCCTCTTCCGGGTCGTCGCGGCGGATGAAATAGAAGTCGGACAGCCCATGCTCCGTACGGCGCAGTTCCGGCGCCTCGCCCTGGTTGATGCGGTGGGCGTTGACGATGATGCTGCTTTCCGCGGCCTGGCGAAAAACCTCCGTAAGGCGCACGACATCGACCGCGCCGGAGGCGATGACGTCCCCCAGCACATTGCCCGGACCTACGGACGGCAACTGGTTCACGTCGCCGACCAGCACCAGCGTCGCCCCCAGAGGCACGGCTTTCAGCAGGTGATACATGAGCATGGCGTCCAGCATGGAGGCTTCGTCAATGACCAGAAGCCCGCAGGCCAGAGGATGGTCTTCGTTGCGCTGGAAGGCGTCGTCGCGGGGACTGTATTCCAGCAGGCGATGTATGGTTTTGGCCGTGCGTTCCGCGGCCTCCGTCATGCGTTTCGCGGCCCGCCCGGTCGGCGCGGCCAACAGAATCTTTGCGTCGCTTTTTTCGAAAAGCCGGATAATCGCGTTGATCACGGTGGTCTTGCCGGTTCCGGGGCCGCCGGTGACGACCAGCACCTTGCCGTGCAGGGCGGCGCGCGCGGCTGCCGCCTGCTCCTCGGCCAGGCGCAGGGGAAGCATCTTCAGCACGCCCCGCAACAGTCCGTCGGGATCCTCGAAGTACGTCGACTTGGGCGACCTGAGGATTTTGAGCAGACGTATCGCCGTGCCGCATTCGTAATGGTGGAAGCGTGACTGGTAGACGGCGCGGAAACTCTCGCCGTTCTCCTCCAACTCTTCAACAACGATGCGTTTTTCCCGGCTCAGGCTTTCGACGGCCTTGCGCAGCACGGCCGTTTCCATGCCCAGTTCGTCCGCGCAGGCGTGGACAAGCTCTTCCAGGGGATAAAAAACATTGCCCTCGTCGCTGAAACGGCTGAGCCGGTGCAGCAGCCCGGCTTCGGCCCGCAGGTCCCCGGCCGGGTCGAAGCCCAGCTTCAAGGCCACGGCGTCGGCTGTGGGAAACCCTATGCCCCGGATATCCATGGCCAGACGATAGGGGTTGGAGCGTACGACAGCCGGGGAATCGCTCCCGTACTGCTTGAAAATGCGCACGGCATACGCGGTGGATATGCCGTGCGGCTGCAGGAAGACAATCAGATCCCGTATGCCCCGGTGCTCCGACCACGCGGCCTTGACCTCCCCCGCCTTGCGCGCGGAAATGCCCTTGATATCGCTCAGACGCTCCGGTTCTTCGTCAAGTATCCGGAACGTGTCCGCCCCGAAACGGTCCACAATGCGCTGGGCCATGCGTTTGCCGATGCCCTTGAGCAGGCCGGAGCCGAGGTAGTGGCGGATGCCCTCGACCGAAGCCGGGAGCAGGGTTTCAAAAGTGTCCATTTTGAACTGCCGGCCCCAGCGCTGATCATTGACCCAGACCCCGGTGACGCTCAAGGCCGTGCCCGGTTGCGGATCAGCCATGTACCCGACCACCGTGACCGGGTCGGCGCTGCTTTGCAGTTTCAGGCGCAGCACGGTCCAGCCGCTGTCTTCGTTGTGAAAGACCACGCGATCCAGCGTTCCGCGCAGGGTGCGCGCGGCTTCAGGATTGCGCAGGGTCTGCAGATCCATGGCGCTCTCAATCCGCAACCGGCGGCTCTGCGCGCCGGGACGGCGCCGGCCGGCCTGTCCCTTCCCTGAAAGGAGGGGGTTCGTGCCTTAAAGGAAGTTCTGAGGAAGACGGCTGCGGAGCGCGCAGCGGGTCGGGGCTTTCCGCCGCATCGCCGGCGCGCCGGACGCGCAGCGCGTCTATTCTTCCGGCCAGGGCCTCGCCCAGACCGGCAAGACCTTCGCCGCTGCGCGCGGAAATAAAAAAAGCGCCGGGGAACGTCTGTTCCAGCAACTGTCGCCGCCTCGGCCCTGCCGCGTCGTCCGGGGCCGCGGCTTCATCCGGGTTGCCGGCGCGGGCCGGGCCGTCGTCCAGAGCGTCGATTTTGTTCAGGACAAGGATGCGCGGGGTATGCGCCAGACCGAGGTATTCCAGGATATCCTCGACCGCTTTCACCTGCAGTTCCAGTTCCGGATGGGAGGCGTCGGCCACGTGCAGCAGCATGTCCGCCTCCTCAAGTTCCTCCAGCGTGGCCCGGAAGGCTTCGAGCAGTTCTTTGGGCAGGCTGCGGATAAAGCCGACGGTGTCGGTCAGGATAAGTTCTTTTTCCTTGGGGAAACGCAGGCGGCGCGTGGTGGGGTCCAGGGTGGCGAACAGGAGGTTTGCCGCCGTCGCGGTCGAGCCGGTGAGGGCGTTGAGCAGGGTGCTTTTGCCGGCATTGGTGTAGCCCACGAGAGACGCCGTCGGCGTGCCGCTTTTGGCCCGGCGGGCGCGGACAAAGGAGCGCTGCCGGCGCAGTTCCTTCAGGTTTGCCTTGATGCGCGCCACGCGGTCCCGCAGCCGTCTGCGGTCTGTTTCCAGCTTGCTTTCGCCCGGTCCGCGCCCGCCTATGCCGCCTGCCAGGCGGTCCAGGGCGCGGCTTTTGCCGACCAGGCGCGGCAGCATGTACTGAAGCTGGGCCAGTTCCACCTGGAACCTGCCCGCCCGGCTGAGCGCCCGTTGCGCGAAAATGTCCAGGATTAGCTGCGTGCGGTCCAAAACGCGCCGCTCGGTGATTTCCGCCAGATTGCCGAGGTGAGCGGGGGAAAGCTCCCCGTCGAAGATGAAGAGCCCGGCGTTGCCGCGCAGGGCGAGGACCTCCAGTTCGGCCAGACTGCCTTTGCCCAGGATGCTGCGCGGGTTCACCTGCCGCACACGCCTGCGCATGACGTCCGCGACATACACCCCGGCGGAGCGCGCCAGTTCGGCAAGTTCCGCCAGGGCGGACTCCTGGGCCGCGGCGGATGCGGAAGACACGCTGACCAGGACGGCCCTGTTCTCGGGTCCTTTGCCCGCCTGTCCCCCGGTCTCGGCGCGTTCCCGGACGCCGGGGAAGCTCCGCGTCGCGCCCCGTTCCCCGCCGGGCAACGCCGGACCGCGTCCCCGGCGCGGCGCGGGCCCCTGTTCCCCCGGCAGGCGTCCGGCATCGCGTTCGCACTCGGCGGACCACGCGCGCGCCAGTTCTTCCTCCAGGGCCAAGGCTTCGGCGGTAAAATCGACGCGCGCCCGGTCCCACGGCTCGGCCGGATACAGCATGTAGGGCCTGTTTTCCGGGTTGGGCGGCATGAGATGGGCGCGCTGCATGCGCTGCGGTTCGCCGTGCTCGTCCGCCGCAAGGACGGCAACCGCGTCCAGGCGCAGGAAGAGCATGTCCATCAGGTCTTCCTGGGACAGGAGTTCGGAGGTCAGGTGCGTATGCAGGAAACGCAGGCCGCGGAGCCGCCCCGAGCCCTCGCGCGAGCGCGGCAGTTCGGGAATGAGGATGCTCGCGAAATCGCCCACAAGGACCATCTGCGGCCGGCCCTGCCTGTCGATGAGCAAACCTATCTGCCGGCCCAGGTCGCGCGACAGGGCCGTCAGTTCCCGCGCCTGCTCCGGGCTGTAGCCGGAAGTCGGGTAGCGCCGGGTGTACAGCCGGGACAAGGCCTTGAGCCGGCTGGGCTTGAGTCCCTGAATATTTCCTTCAACCCTGGCTATGGTTCCTCCGCCCCTTTGCGCCGCTCACGGCGCGTGGGTTCCAAGATACTCCGCTATCATCCGGTCATAGGCCGCGGTGCGGGAAAACACGGCGGCCGCGCAGCGCAGGCGCAGGTCGAGCGGCGCGCGCATGCCGTTGTCCGCCAGCACCCGCATCACTTCGGGGTACAGAGAGGGCGCATCGACCGCCAGCACGGAGTGGAAATTTTTGGCGGCCGCGCGCAGCATGCAGGGACCGCCGATGTCTATTTCTTCAACGGCGTCCCGCAGGGACGGCTCGGGGCGTTGCCCGGAGCGGCCGGGAGAGCGCGGTTCGCCGTCCGGCGCCGGCGCCGGCTCCCGGCCGACGGCCCGCGCGAAATCGTACAGGTTGACGCAGACCAGATCGAACGGGCCTATGCCGTGCGCGCGCAGGCTGCTGAGGTGGTCGGGATTGTCCTTGTCCGCCAGTATGCCGCCGTGCACGGCGGGATGCAGGGTTTTCACCCGCCCGTCCAAAATCTCCGGAAACCCCGTCAGACCGTCAACCTGCGTGACCGGAAGCCCCGCCCTGCGGAGAGCGGCGGCCGTGCCGCCGGTGGAAACGAGTTCGACGCCCCCTTCCGCCAAAAAGGCGGCAAAACCGGTCAGACCGCTTTTGTCCGTAACGCTCAGGACAGCCCGCTGTATCAATACATGTTCCATGCTTGTCCCTGGGGCGGCGCATCGGTGAACAGGTACGGCGCGCAACCCGCGTTACGGGCGCACACTGCATCCCGTTCCTCCGGTTCCGGACACGCCCGACCGGCACGGCTCCCTTGCGGCGAAAAGCACCGCAAACCATACGGGGAGCCGTACGGGGCGGCAGGTGACGCGCTGCCCGGGCAAGCGCCCTCCCGGCCGCGCGTACGGAATCCGGACGGGCGCAAAGGCACGGGAGGGCCTACAACTCCTCGACGGTTATGGCGCCCGATTCGCAAACTTCAACACAGGATTCGCAGCCGAGACATTCATCCGCATTCACGGGTACAGCCTTGCCGTCCTGCAGTTCATAGACTTCGACAGGGCAGACGTCCACACATTCGTTGTCGCCGACACATTTGTCGGCATCCACGGTTACGTTCCAAGCCATAGTTTCCTCCAATGTTTTGGAGCGCCGCCGGCCCGTTTCCGCAATGGTTTCTCCGGGCGAAAGCGCTTGTACCCTGCTGATAGCCGCCGCTCCAACGCCTGTCAAGTTAATTTGCCGTCGCTGTTCAGCAGGGAGTTTACGATGTCCGCGGCTTTGGCGAATTCGGCCGTCAGGATGCAGTCCGCCGCTTCAGAGACGGCATCGCGCAGGCGTTCGGACAGCGGCAGGGTCTCCAGGCGGGCGAGCGCCTCATCGGCGGCGTCGATATCCCCGCCTTCCAGCGCGTCCAGCAGGCACGCCAACCTTTCCGCGACGGCCGGATCGTGTTCTCCGGCTTCTTCCGAACGCGCGGCGGTCTGCGCGAGCGCCTCGCCGATACGCTCCGCCAGGGCGGCAAGCTCTTTCCGGAAGGGCGCGAGCCGCGCGCGGATCACGGCCGTGTCGGCCTCGCTGCCCGCCTTTTCCAGCAGGGCCGCCGTCTTTGACAAACCGGCGGCGCCGATGTTGGCCAAAGCGCTTTTCATGGCGTGCACCTGCGTAATGAAGGCGCGCAGGGTATTCTCGTTCGGCTCGTCGGCAAACTGCGCGCAGGCGGCTTGCGCGTCCTTGCGGAACACCGCCAGCAAATGCCGGTAGCGGGTCTGCGACCCGCCGATGCGCGCAACGCCGGCGGAGACGTCCACGCCCGCGATGTTAGGAAGCTCCCGCTCCGGCGCGTCCTCAAGCGGCTGCGCCGAACCGGCGTCATCCGGAAGCGGCAGGCGTTTGCCGGCGGGAATCCAGCGTTGCAGCACAGCCTCCAGACCGGCCGTTTCTATGGGCTTGGGTAAAAAATCGTTGAAGCCGTTTTCCAGAAACATCGCCCGCACGCCGGATACGGCGTTGGCCGTCAGCGCGACGACGGGCAGGGTCCGGCCGCGTTCCCCGCACGTCTCCCTGACGGCGCGCGTTGTTTCCACGCCGTCCATTTCCGGCATCATGTGGTCCATCAGCACAAGGTCGAAGGGGCGGGAGCGCACGAGGTCCACGGCCTCGCGGCCGCTTGCGCAGGTGTGAACGCGCATCCGGTAGGGGGCGAGCAGACCTTCGGCCACCAGCAGGTTGGCGGGCAGGTCGTCGACAATCAGCACCTCGGCTTCGGGCGCGATAAAGCCGGCGCGGCGGCGCTCCGCGCGCTTTTCCTCCGTGCCCTCCGTTTCGCCGCCGGCGTGAGAATTCAGCAACTGCGCAACCATAAGGCCGGTGAGAGGGGTACGGACAATGCGCACCCGCGGAGGCAAGTCGTTTTCGACATCGCGCGCGCCCGTCAGGGCGACCAGGACGGCGTGCCGGTCGACTTTGTCGCGCACGGCGGCATAGTTGTCCCCGTCAAAAAACACGTGCGAGCAATGCGCCAACTCGTCCCCGCTCTGCGCAAGTATGCAGCGCACGCCCAATTTCGCCGCTTTTTCGGCAATGCTCCGGGCTTTCCCGGCGTTCGCAAGGCGAATGCCCGCGCAACGCTCGTCGTCGGGCCGCACAACGACGGCAGGCGCGGCATTTTCCATCTGCTGCATAATGTAAAAGGAAAAGCGCGAACCTTTGCCGTACACGCTTTCCACATGTATTTCGCCGCCCATCATCTTCACAAGCTTTTCGGCAACGGCAAGCCCCAGGCCCGCACCTTCAATCTCCCGGTTTTTGCGGGTGTCCGCCTGTGAAAAGGCGTCGAACAAGAGGGGAAGGTCCTCCTTGCGGATGCCTATGCCGGTATCGCTCACCGCAAAGCGCAGCTTGCACCGGGCGCCCTCGGTCCTTTCAACGTCGACGCGCAGGGAAATGCAGCCGTAAGAGGTGAATTTCACGGCATTGGACAGCAGGTTGACGACAATCTGTTTGATGCGGGCCGCGTCGCCGAGCATTGTCTGCGGCAGCAGAGGGTCGTCGTCGACTATCAGGTCGACGGGTTTTTCGCCGATGCGGTGGTGAAACACGGCGACGACATCGTTGATAAGCGAATGGATGTTGTAGACGCGGGGAACGATTTCCGGCGACCCGGACTCAAGCTCGGAAAAATCGAGGATGTCGTTGATGACGGAGAGCAATGACGTCCCCGCCCGCTTGATATGGTTCAGGCATTCAAACACTTCCTCCTGCCGGCAATGCTGCGCGGCAAGTTCGGCCATGCCGAGGATCGCATTCATGGGCGTGCGGATTTCATGGCTCATCTTGGCCAGAAACGCGTATTTGGCGCGATTGGCGAGTTCGGCGGCCTCCAGGCGCCGCTGTTCCGTGATATCGGTGTAAAACCCTTCCAGAAGATGCGACGTGCCGTCGGGATTTTTTTCCGCCACGCGGCTGCGTTCCCAAATCCACTTGACGCTGCCGTCCTTCATGACGATGCGGAATGTCGTCTCAAGAGGCAGGCCCAGGGCAAGCGTTTCGTCGTTGCGTCTTGCCAGACTGTCCGCATCCTCCGGATGCACCATGTCGAAAAATTTCACGGCATTGTTGCCGAGCAGTTCCTCCGGCGCATACCCGGTGAGCGGGTAACATCCCTCACTGACGAAGGTGAAGGTGTAGTCCGGCGGGTCATGCAGGCATCGGTACACCATGCCCGGCAGGTTGCTCATCAGGGCTTCGGTGCGGCGCATCAGCAGCCGGCGTTCGGCGCTTTCCACGGCCAGCGCGAGAAAATCCGCGAGGGATGAGGCGAAGTTCTGTTCCTCTATCGTCCAGATGCGGCGTTCGGGAAAGCGCGCCGAACGGACCTGTTCTATGCACACCACGCCGAGCAGTTTGCCCCCTGCGCGGACCGGGGCGTCGAGCAGCGCGCATATGTCGGGACCGTAGGTTTCCCGCAGATTCGGCAGGATATCGGTATTCTCGGTATCGTCTATGATGAGGAGCCGTTCGGTGTGCAGCAGTTCAACATAGCGTTGCCGGTCGTCAAGCGGAAAATCTTCCTGTACGGTAAATATGCCGTCGGCGCTGTTGTAAGTTGTGATGCTTTTCAATGTCTGCCTGTCGAGCAACACGTGCCACAGACCCACGCGGCCGGCGTTCAAGGCGCGGCACCCTTCACCGGCAATGACTTCGGCGGCTTCCTGCAGGTCTCCGGCGGTCAGCGCCGGCGTTTTGCTGATGCGCGCGAGGGCGTTGCTCAATGAGGCGGCGTAGACAATGTCGCTGTGTCTGCTCGTTATCTCGTCACTGCGCATGCTCGTCGTCTCCGGCCGAGTGTTGTCCCCGGCGGGCCTGCCCGAGCGCCGCGCCGACGCGCGCCGACAGGGCGGCAAGCTCTTCCCGGAACGCGGGCAGCTTTTCGCGGATCAGGGACATGTCGGCCTCTTTGCCCGCTTGTTCCAGCAAGGCGGCCTCCTTCGACAGCCGCTCGGCGCCGATGTTGGCCAGAGCGCTTTTCGCAGCGTGCACCTGCGTGATGAAGGCGCGCAGGGAGGCGTCCGGGCTTTGCCCGGAGCTGCCCGGGGAGGTCTGCTCCGGGAGCGGTCCCTTGCCGGTGTTCAGCCCTGCATCCTCCGGTTCCGCGGCGAGCCGCGCGAGGCACGCTTCAGCATCGGCGCGGAACACCGCCAGCAACTGCAGGTAGAGGCTGTGCGACCCGCCGATGCGCTCAAGCCCGAGTTCGGTATTCACGCCGTCTATCCGCGGGAGGGCAGGCGGCGCGGCGGGGGATGTCCTTTCATCGTTCAAGGGAGTCTCCGGTGTTTGCCCGGCGCGGCCGGAGGGCGTCTGCCCGGCGCGGGACTCCGCGTCGGCGGCTTGCCCGGAGCGCAGCGGCGAAGTCTGCAGGGGGCAGGGTCTCCCGCGTGCGTCCCGCGGCGTCTCCAGACGTTTGCCGGCGGGAATCCATTTCCGCAGCACCGCATCCAACTCGCCCGAGTCTATAGGTTTGGAAAGAAAATCATTAAAGCCGTTCTTCAGAAACATCTCCTTCATGCCGGATACGGCATTGGCCGTCAAGGCGACGACGGGCACGGCCCGGCAGCGCTCCCCGTCCAGCTCCCTGACGGCGCGTGTCGCGTCCACGCCGTCCATCACCGGCATCATGTGGTCCATCAACACAAGGTCGAAAGGACGCTCCCGAATCAGGTCCACGGCCACGCGGCCGTTCGGGCAAGTGACGACGCGCATCAGGTAGGGGGCAAGCAGCCCCTCGGCCACCAGCAAATTGGCGGGCAGGTCGTCGACAAGCAGCACGACGGCCTCCGGCGCGGTGAACGATGCGCGCGGCGTTTCCGCGCGCATCGCCGTTGCGCGGGCAATTTCGCCCATCGGCTTCCGGTCGCTCACGGTCTGCGTAAACTCGGCCGTAAAGACGGAGCCCTTGCCGTATACGCTCCGCACCGTGATGTCGCCGCCCATGGCCCGGCACAGGTTGCGGGTTATGGCCAGGCCCAGACCCGTGCCTTCAATCCCGATATTGCGCTGCTCGTCAATGCGTATGAACTCTTCAAACAGCATGGGCAGGTCTTCCGGCCGGATGCCTATGCCGCTGTCCTCCACAACAAAGGTCAGCCGGACCGTGTCTTCCGTGACCGGCGTAGCGTAAGCGGAAAATTTGATGAAGCCCTCGTTCGTGTATTTCACGGCATTGCTCAGGAGATTGAGCAGGATTTGCCGGATGCGGCCCGCATCGCCGATCAGGCCGGCGGGAATGTCCGGGGATATGTCCGACAGCAGTTCAAGCGAACTGTCGTCCGTGCGCAGGCGGATGACGGCCTGAACATCGTACAGGAAGGAGGCCGTTTCGTAAGGGGCGGGATGTATGGGCAGCGTGCCGGATTCGATTCTGGAAAAATCCAGAATGTCGTTGATGATGCCCAGCAGGTTGGTCCCGGCCTCTTTGATGCCCGCGATGTACTCAAGCTCCTGCGGTGTGCCGCGTGCCCTCTGCGCCAGCTCGCTCATGCCGATAATCGCGTTCATGGGCGTGCGTATCTCGTGACTCATGCGGGCAAGGAAGGATGATTTGCTCCTGTTGGCCGCATCGGCGCGCAATGCGGCCCTGCGGTAGCCCAACAGGCAGGCCAGGCCGCTGACCAGGACAAGCAGCACGGAGAAAATCTGCAGACCCGACAGCACAGCCATCCTTGTGCGCGAATCCATAATCACGGTATCCTCGACATCCACGCCGACCGCCGCCGTCACCTCGCCCTTCGCGTTGTAAATCGGCGCGTAGGCCGACATAATCCCTTCCCAGCCTTCGGCGTACACCCCGATGCCTTCACAATTGATCTTACCTTCAAGCGTGTCCTCCACACCGCTCTCAACCGAGATGTCCGTAAGCGGCGTATCCAGTCCCACACGTGTTTCTTCATCAAAGTCGTTATCCACAATATATTGAATCTTGTCACCGACAATGCGCAGGTAATAAACGTAGCGGACATCGATTTGTTGCGCGAAGTCACGCAGGACTTCGCGCAATTTTTGATATTCCGGCCTGGACATATCCTCAACGGTACGAAATGAATCAAGCATATCGCCGTCGGCAAGTGACGCTGCGCTTATGCTTAATGCCTTCAATCGTTCTTCAAAATTATGTTTCTCGGATTCCATATACGATGAAATCAGTATACGGGTATATATAGAGAGAAAGAGAACAGTCAGCACGGAACATAAGAATAATATCAATATGCAGTTCTCTTTTATAGGCCGTTTTTTATCGGATTTTTCAAAATGTTGCAGCATTATAATCGGCCTCTCCATAATGATATTTTCAAAGTTTAAGGTCAATACTATAATTATATTTTCAAAGCAGAACAGTGACCATATTATCGGTTCCGTTCGAGCAGGCCGCTGACGGTCTGCATTGCCTTCCGGAAATCCGCGGTCAGGATGCAGTCCGCCGTTTCGGCTGCGGCGATGCGCAACGCCGCCGGCAGCGGCAGGGCCTGCAGGCGGGCCAGCGCGGCATCCGCCGCGTCGATATCCCTCGCCCGCAGCGCGTCCAGCACCTGTTCCAGGTGTTCCGCGACAAGCGGATCGAGGCGTTCCGCATCGTCCGCCTTGTGCACCGGCCCCGCCTCACGCTCCGGCCCCGACGCGAGCGCCGCGCCGACGCGCGCCGTCAGGACGGCAAGTTTTTCCCGAAACGCGGGGAGCTTTTCGCGGATCAGGGATCTGTCGGCCTCTTTGCCCGCCTTTTCCAGCAAGGCGGCCTCCCTCGACAGCCCGTCGGCGCCGATGTTGGCCAAGGCGCTTTTTACGGCATGCACCTGCGTGGTGAAAGCGCGCAGCGACGCATTCGGGCTTTGTTCACGGCGCTCCGGAAAGGTCTGCGGGGGGTGGCCCGAAGGAGCATGCGCGGGACGGTCCGATGGGGCATGCGCCGGGCGCGCCTCCGCGGTCGTGCGCCATGCCGTTTCTTCCGGTTCGCCTGCGAGCCGCGCGAGGGCTGCTTCCGCATCCGCGCGGAACACCGCCAGCAACTGCAGGTAGAGGCCGGGCGACCCGCCGATGCGCGCAAGCCCGAGGGCGGTATCCACGCCCTCTATGCGCGGGAGTTCCGTGACCTCGCGCGTGGAACCTGTGTCCGCCGTGCGCTGGAGCGCCGTCCGCGGAACGGCGGAAGGCAGGGGCACGTCGCCGCGTTCCCGTCCCGGCGCGGAAGCTTGTCCCCGCCCGTCGTCTTCTTGCCGCCCCGGCCGAGGCGGTGAACTCTCCGGGCTTTGCCCGGAGCCACCCGCGGGGGTCTGCGGCGGGCGCGGCTCCCCGTGCGCGCGCAACGTTGCGTCCGGACTTTGCCCGGAGCCTCCCGCAGGCGTCCGACGGGGGAGCAGCCCTTCGTCCGCGCTTGCAGACATGTCGCCGGGCGCTTTCCGGAGCTTGGCGGCGGGGAGCCGTCGCCGCAACAGCGCATCCAGCTCGGCCGGGCTTATGGGCTTGAAAAGAACGTCGTCGAAACCGTTCTTCAGAAACATCTCCGGCATGCCGGACGCGGCGTCGGCCGTCAGGGCGACGACGGGCACAGTCCGGCAACGCTCATCATCCAGCGCCCTTACGGCGCGCGTCGCCTCCATGCCGTCCATCACCGGCATCATATGGTCCATGAGCACGAGGTCAAAGGGGCGCGCCCGCACCAGGTCCACGGCTTCCCGACCGTTTGCGCAGGTGGTGACGCGCACCCTGTAGGGGGCGAGCAGTCCCTCGGCCACCAACAGGTTGGCCGGTAAATCGTCGACAACGAGCAGTTCGGCCTCGGGTGCCGTGAAGCTTGCCTGTTGCCGTTCCGCGCGCTGCGCCGCCGTGCCCGCAATGTCGCCCGCGGGTTGCCGGTCGAGTACGGTCTGCGTCACCTCGGCCGTAAAGGCCGAACCTTTGCCGTACTCGCTGCGCGCGGCGACGGCCCCGCCCATGGCCCGGCACAGGCTGCGGACTATGCTCAGGCCGAGGCCCGCGCCCTCTATGCCGATGTGGCGCTTTTCGTCGATGCGCACGAATTCTCCGAACAGCTTGGGCATGTCTTCCCGCCGGATGCCGATGCCGCTGTCTTCCACGATAAAGGTCAGCCGGACCTCCTCGCCCGCGCCGGGCGTCGCGTAGGCGGAAAGTTTGACGAAGCCCTCGTTGGTGTACTTTACGGCATTGCTCAGGAGATTGAGCAGTATCTGCCTGATGCGGCCCGCATCGCCGACCAGGGAGCGGGGAAGGTCGGGCGCTATGTCCGTCCGCAGCTCCAGTGTTTTTTCCTCGGCCCGGACGCGGGCGACGGTCAGCACATCGTGCAGTAAAGAAGCCGTTTCGTACGGTGCGGGATGTATGGGCAGCGCGCCGGACTCGATCTCGGCAAAATCCAGAATATCGTTGATGACGCCCAGCAGGTTCCTCCCGGCGTTCCTGATGCCCGCGATGTACTCCTGCGCCTTGGGCGGGCAGGGTTGCCGCCGTGCCAGTTCACACATGCCGATAATCGCATTCATGGGCGTGCGGATTTCATGACTCGTGCGCGCCAGAAAGGCGCCTTTGGCGTTTGCCGCGGCCAGTGCCCGCTGATTCATTTCCTGCAGCGCCAGGTTTTGTTTCATGACGGCATTGAGCAGAAGGCGATACAGATACAATCCGATCATCAGAACGATGCCCAGAAACAACATTTGCCGCAGCATGTATGCCTGAATGTTGTCGTGTATGCTTTCCGCCTCAAAATCGCAGCCGAGAATGCCGACCACGGCGCCGGAAGCATTGAAAATCGGCACGAAAGTCGATATCACCATCCCCCAGTGCTGTAAATTGGTCCTGGAAAATTGCGGCGTTTTTGCCGTATATGTCCGCAAATAGGCCTTGTCGTAGCCGGCCAGCGGTTCTTCGCTGCCCAGGGGAGAGAACCCGTCCTCACCCGGTTCGGTGCTGCCGTCGATAATAAAGCGGTGTACAGTATCCGTATAAGGCGCCATGGCATAGAGATACATGCAGCCGCTTTCCTGTTTTATGCGCAGGAGTTTCAGGCGGGTTTCCTCATAAAACGGGTCTTGAGGGTCCAGGGTTTTCGCCAATTTTTCAAAGGCGTCGCCGTCGATGAGCGCGACGGCGCGCTGCGCAACGGGCAGACCCAGCCGGGAATTGACCAGGAGCGTGATATCGTCGAATTGCTGAACGGTATTGATGATGATGACGGTAAAAATGATTGCGATAAAGGTTGCGAAAAATACCAAAAAATACCGTTTCAGCAACTGCGGATTACTGATCACGGACGTGCCGTCGCGGGTAAACAGCTTACATTTCGGCATCGTGCTTCCTGGGGGAGGGAAGGCTTTCGGCCGGGGTCGGGTCGGGGCATTCCCGCTCCGCTTCCGGACGGGGTTGCGGGAGGCTATCTTCCCCGGCCGCAATCGGGCCGGGGTCGGACCGTGACCGGGCAGCGGCCGGGCCGGGGTCGGCCGCGGATGCCGCATCCTGCTCCGGCGGGACCTCGCGGCGCTTGCCGGCGGGAATCCAGCGCGCCAGCACGGCATCCAGCTCGCGCACGTCTATGGGCTTGGCGAGAAAATCGTTGAACCCGTTCGCCAGGAACATCTCCCGCATGCCGGATACGGCGTTGGCCGTCAAGGCGACGACGGGCACGGTCCGGCAGCGCTCCTCGCTCTGCGCCCTTACGGCGCGCGTCGCCTCCACGCCGTCCATCACCGGCATCATGTGGTCCATGAGCACGAGGTCAAAGGAGCGGGCCCGAACCAGGTCCACGGCTTCCCGGCCGTTCGCGCAGGCGGTGACGCGTACCCGGTAGGGGGCGAGCAATCCTTCGGCCACCAACAGGTTGGCGGGCAGGTCGTCGACAACGAGCAGTTCGGCCTCGGGTGCGATGAAGCCGGCTTGTTGCCTTTCCGCGCGCTTTGCCGCCGTGCCCGAGATATCGCCCATGGGCCGCCGGTCGTATACGGTCTGCGTCAATTCGGCCGTAAAGACGGAACCTTTGCCGTACTCGCTGCGCGCGGTGATGTCCCCACCCATGGCCCGGCACAGGCTGCGGGCTATGCTCAGGCCGAGGCCCGTGCTCTCCGTGCCGCCGCCGCGCTTTTCGTCGAAGCGCGCGAATTCTCCGAACAGCCTGGGCATGTCCACTTCTTTGATGCCGATGCCGCTGTCTTCCACGACAAAGGTCAGCCGGACCTCGTCGCCGGCGCCGGGCGTCGCGCGCGCGGTGAATTTGACGAAGCCCGCGTCGGTATATTTCACGGCATTGCTCAGGAGGTTGAGCAGTATCTGCCTGATGCGGCCCGCATCGCCGACCATGGAGCGGGGAATGTCGGGCGAAATGTCCCTTAACGGCGTCAGGGATTTTTCTTCGGCCCGGATACGGGTGACGGCCAACGCATCGTACAGTAAGGAAGCCGTTTCGTAAGGCGCGGGATGTATGCGCAGCGTGCCGGACTCAATCCCGGCAAAATCCAGAATGTCGTTGATGATGCCCAGCAGGTTCGCGCCGGCGTTCCTGATGCCCGCGATATACTCCAGCGCTTCGGGCGGGCAGGCTTCGCGCTGCGCCAGTTCGCTCATGCCGATAATCGCGTTCATCGGCGTGCGTATCTCGTGGCTCGTGCGGGTCAGAAAGGCGTTTTTGGCTTCCGACGCGGCCAGCGCTTTATCATGCATTTCCTGCAGCATCAGGTTTTGCCGCGTGACGGCGCCGAGCAGCAACCGGTACAAATAAAACCCGATCAGAAGAAACAGGCAGAGCAACAGCATTTGCCGGAAGGTATGGAAGAAGATGCGGTTGCGTATATCGGACGCATCAAAGTCGCAGCCGACAATACCGACCATATCGCCGGACGAATTGAAAATGGGCACGTACGTCGATATCAGCACTCCCCATGTAATCTGACTGTGTATCTTGGAAAATTGCGGTTCCTTCGTCGCAAACGTCCGAAAATACGCGTCGTCGTAACCGTAGAGAGGTTCTTCGCTCCCCAGGGGAGAGAATGCTTCGTCGCCCGGTTCGGCGCTGCCGTCGATGATGAAAAGATGTACGTTGGCGGTGTAGGGCGCCATGGTATAGAGATACAGGCAGGCGGACTCCTGCTTGATACGCAGGAGTTTCAGCCGGGTTTCCTCATAGAACGGGTCCTGCGGATCCAGGGTGCGCGCCAGTTTTTCAAAGGCGTCGCCGTCGATGAGCGCGGCGGCGCGTTGCGCGAGGGGCAGTCCCATGCGGGAATTGACCAACAGCGTGACGTCGTCGAATTGCCGCATCGTGTTGAAGATGATTACCACAAAGATCACGGTGATAAATGTCGTGAAAAACAAAAAGAGATAACGGCGCAGCGCCTGCGGGTCGCCGTTCGCGGACGGCGCTTCGCGGGTACGCGACGCGGGCTCCGGCATTCCGCCGCCGGGCGGCGCATGCTCCGGCGCGTCGGTCGGAGGTACGGCGGATTTCCCCGCCTCGGGCACGGAGCGCTGCGACGCGGTCATGATGCGCTCCCCTGTTCGGGTGACGCCGGCAGGCGTTTGCCGGCGGGTATCCATTGCGTCAGCACGGCGTCCAGCTTGAGCACGTCCACGGGCTTGGAAAGAAAATCGTCGAACCCGTTCGCCAGAAACATTTCCCGCATGCCGGACACGGCATTGGCCGTCAGGGCGACGACAGGCATGGTCCTGCAGCGTTCCTCGTCCATGGCCCTGAATGCCTTGGTCGCTTCCACGCCGTCCATCTCCGGCATCATGTGGTCCATGAGCACCAGGTCGAAGGGGCGCGCCCGCACCAGTTCCACGGCTTCACGGCCGCTCAGGCAGGTGAAAATGCGCATCCGGTAGGGGGCGAGCAGACCTTCGGCCACCATCAGGTTGCCGGGCAACTCGTCGACAATCAGCACGTCCGCCTCCGGCGCCGTAAAGCTGATGCGCAGCGACTCCGCGCGCGCCGTTTTTGCCGTGTCGCCGATGTCGCCCACGGCCGTCCGGTCTTCCACAATCTGTATCAGCTCGGCCGTAAAGACGGAACCTTTGCCGTACTCGCTCCGCGCCGCGACGTCGCCGTCCATGGCCAGGCACAGGCTGCGGGCTATGGCAAGACCGAGTCCCGTGCCCTCTATCCCGCTGTGCCGCGTTTCATCAATGCGCACGAACTCCCCGAACAGTTTGGGCATGTCTTCCTGCCGGATGCCGATGCCGCTGTCTTCCACAACAAAGGTCAGCCGCACCGTGTTTTCCGTGACCGGTGTTCCGTATGCGGAAAATTTGATGAATCCCTCGTTCGTGTATTTCACGGCGTTGCTCAGGAGATTGAGCAGTATCTGCCTGATGCGGCCCGCGTCGCCGAACATGACGGCGGGGAGGTCCGAGGAGATGTCCGTCAGCAGGTCAAGCGACGTTTCCGCCGTCCGGACGCGGATGACGGCCAGCACGTCGTTCAGGAGAGAGGCCGTTTCGTAGCGTTCGGGGTGTATGGGCAGTTTGCCCGAATCAATTTGCGAAAAATCAAGAATATCGTTGATGACGGCGAGCAGGCTCGCCCCCGCGTTGCGGATGCCCCTGATGTATTCAAGCGCTTCGGGTGTGCCGTATTCCCGCTGCGCCAGTTCGCTCAGGCCGATAATCGCGTTCATGGGGGTGCGGATTTCGTGGCTCGTGCGGGCCAGGAAATCGCTTTTCGTCTTCACGGCCCGTTCGGCGGCCCGCGTTTGCAGGCGCAAGGCGCGGGTGCGTTCCGCCACGGCGGCTTCCAGTTGCCTGCCGACTTTCTTGCTGCGCAGGAACATGGCGAACAGCAAAAAGACAACGCCGAGCAGCAGGACAAAAATACCCAAAATATAAGGTGTGCGCTCCCGCGCCACGGCGTTCCGGTAGTCGAACACGCGCGTTCGCCAATGTTCCGCTATCGCGTCGACATCGATCAGGCGCATGCTTTTGCTGATGATAGAACACAGAATCTTTTCCGACTTGTTGATGCCGAATGTGGATTTGTATTGTTCATTGAATGCTAAATTGATTTTATAATACGGTTTTTCCATGTAATGTGTCATGTTGAGCAGCTGATTCTGCGTGGTCATGACCAGGTCTACCTCGCCCCTGTCCATGGCGAGCAGCGCAGCAAGAGTATTGCTGTATATTTTCAACGCGTTGTGCCGAGGAAACAAATGTTGGAAAAACTCCGCCTGCGCGGATTCTCCGGGCATGCCGATGCTCAGCCTGTACACATCGTACAGGGAAACATCCGGGTAGTCGTTGTGCGAAACCAGCGCATAAAAATCCGTCATAAACGAAGCGCTCGGCCACAGAAAACGCTCTTCCCTTTCCGGGGTGCGGACAAGTTCCGAAATAACCGCCAGTTCGCCGCTTTCGAGCTTGCGCACCAGTTCGGGCCATGCGAGGGGAATGTTGTGGCCGGGAACAAAATTAAGGCCGCTGATCCTGCCGATTTCCGCCAGAACATCCAGTGCGCAGCCCTGCCAGTTGTGCTCCCGGTAGTTGTAGAACGCTATAGGATAGTTGTCGTACTCCATCCCGAAGGGAACGGGCAGATTCCAGCCGTACCGGCCGTGCCTGTAAACATATTCCCGTTCCTCCGGCGTCAGTTTCAAGAGGAATTTGTTGTTTATGTATTCCTCACGGCCTTGCTTGTACAGCGTGTTTATGTAGTTGTTTCCGCCGTTGTCCAAAATTTTTTGCACAACGGAGAGGATAGGCGCCAGTTCGGGATTTTGCGTTGCGAAAGAAACGGGGCAGAACTGTATCGGCAATATATCCTCTAAAACGATATCATCGTAGACATCAAAGGCGATTTCATAGGGTTCCTCGTCCACATAGGCGTCCGCCTCATTGTTTTTCAGCAGTCGGTAAGCCGCCTCATAGCTGTCGACGTAGATGATTTCAAAAGGTTTTTCGAGCGATGCGCCGACCTGCTCAAACGTCGTCGTATCGGCAAAAAAGACGTAGCGCACCGGCCTTAACTTTGCGATTTCGGAAAGGCTTTCACTGCCTGCGATGCGAAAGTATTTGATTACCCGCTCCAAAAGAGGAGAGGACATCAGGTATTGCTTGCGGCGTTCCGGAGTGGGGGTCAGTACGCCGGTAAAATCCACCGCGCGGGAAGCAAGTCCCCGCAGCAGTTCCTCCCACTCATACAGGGCGGGCGTGAAACGAATGCCGAACAGCCCGCTCAGCCAGTCGCAGAGCAGAACGGAGTATCCCCCCAGGGTGCCGTCCGTTTTTACGAAACATTCGGTGCTCGGCTCCGGTGTGCCGTACACAAGGCTTGCGCCGCTGCCGCGCAAACGCTCGACGGCTTCCCGTTCTTCCTGCGTAAGGCCGGGAACATTCCGATACGTCGCAAAGGGGAAGTCCGCCTGCGCGGGAAGGCCGCAACGCGGGTACAGGCAGAGGAAAAAGAGGCAGGGCAGGAGCAGGCTGAACAGCAGGTTCCCCGGCTTTGTCCGGAGCCGCCCGCGGGGTTTCGCGCAAGGAGCGGTCTCCCGCCCGCGGTCGAGGCGCGCGGGGCCGGTCATCGGCGGCTCCGTCCGAGCAGGCCGGCGACAATCTCTGTCGCCTTGTGAAAGTCCGCCGTCAACATGTGCTCCGCTGTTTCGGCAACGGCGCCCCGCAGCGGCGCCGGCAGCGGCAGGGACTGCAGGCGGGCCAGGGCGGCGTCCGCCGCGTCGATATCCACGGTTTCCAGCGCATCGCGCATGGCTTCGAGATACCCCGCGACGGCGGGATCAAGCGCTTCCGCATCGGCATCGGCATCGGCATCGGCATCGGCATCGGCCGCCGCGGGCGCGGGGTCCGGCGCGATGGCCGCGCCGATGCGCGCCGTCAGGGCGGCAAGCTTTTCACGGAAGGCGGGCAACGTTGCCCGGATCCGGGGCATATCGGCCTCGCTGCCCGCCTTTTCCAGCAGGGCGGCCTCCTTTGACAGCCCTTCGGCGCCGATATTGGCCAGGGCGCTTTTCACGGCATGCGCCTGCGTGGTGAAGGCGGGCAGCGAGGTCCCGTCCGGTTCCTCCGCGATTCGCGCGAGGCATGCTTCCGCGTCCGAGCGGAACACCGCCAGCAACTGCAGGTAAAGGTCATGCGACCCGCCGATGCGGGCAAGCCCGAGGGCGGCATCCACGCCGGCGATTGCCGGCAGGGCCGGTTCGGGCGGAGCGTACAGAGGCGCGCGCTCTTTGCCGCGTTCGTCTGCGGGCGCGGAATCCGGCTTCCCGCCGGCGTCCGCCTGCCGTCGCGGGTACGCCCCCCCGGCCTCGTGCCGTGTCGCACCCGGGCTTTGCGCGGAACGGACAGCAGGTGATTGCGGGGGACCGGGTTCGGAGCCTGCGTCGAAAGACGCATCCGGGCTTTGCGCGGAGCCGTCCGCAGGGGTCCGCGCGGAAAGCGCTTCCCCGAACGCCGTCGCGGAAGCGTCGCGAGGCTGCTTCTTGAGGCGTTTGCCGACGGGAATCCGTTGTTGCAGCATCGCATCCAGCCTGCCTATGTCTATGGGCTTGGCGAGGACATCGGTGAAGCCGTTTTCCAGAAACATCTCCCGCATGCCGGAGACGTCGCCCGCCGTCAGCGCGACGACGGGCAGCGTGCGGCAGCGCTCCTCATCCATGGCTCTGACGGCGCGCGTTGCCGTTACGCCGTCCATCACGGGCATCATGTGATCCATCAGCACGAGGTCGAAGGGGCGCTGCCGGATCAAGTCCACGGCTTCGCGGCCGTTCCCGCAAACGGTAACGCGCATCCGGTAGGGATTGAGCAGCCCCCGCGCCACGAGCAGGTTGCCGGGCAAATCGTCGACGACCAGCACCTCGGCCTCCGGAGCGATGAAGGAGGCGCGCAGCGCGCCCCGCCGCTCGACGGCCGTGCCGGCTATGTCGCCCACGGGCGTCCGGTCGGCAACCCTCTGGACCAGGACGGCCGTAAAAACGGACCCTTTGCCGTACGCGCTCCGCGCCGTGATGTCCCCGCCCATGGCCCGGCACAGGTTGCGGGCTATGGCCAGGCCGAGGCCCGTGCCCTCAATGCCGATGTTGCGTTTTTCGTCGATGCGCGTGAACTCGCCGAACAGTTTGGGCATGTCCTTGCGCCGGATGCCGACGCCGCTGTCCTCCACCGTAAAGGTCAGCCGCACCGCGTCTTCCGCGGGCGCGGGTCCTTGCCCTCCTTCTGCTTCCCCGGACCGGACCGGACCGGGGCCGGAGCCGGACTCGCGCGCAGCCGACGGGTCCCGCCTGCCGCCGTCCCCCGCGGGCCGTTCGATTCCGGGCTCGCCCGGATCCCCGACAGGCCCGCAGGAAACAGACAGTCCGACAAAGCCTTCTCTCGTGTACTTCACGGCATTGCTCAGAAGATTGCTCAGGATTTGCCGGATGCGGCCGGCATCGCCGACCATGGAGCCGGGAATGTCGGGGGAGACGTCCACGCGCAGTTCAAGCCCGGCCTTTGTCGTCCCGGCTCGGACCACGGTCAGCACATCATTCAGGAGAGAGGCCGTTTCGTAAGGCATGGAGTGTATGGGCAGGTTGCCGGATTCGATTTTGGAAAAATCGAGAATGTCGTTGATGACGGCCAGCAGCGCCGCCCCGGCGTCGCGGATGCCCCTGATGTATTCGAGGGCTCCGGGCGTGCCGTACGCCCGCAGGGCAAGTTCGCTCAATCCGCTGACGGCGTTCATCGGCGTGCGGATTTCGTGGCTGGCGCGGGCGAGGAAGGCGCTTTTGGCCTGCGCGGCGCGCTCGGCCGCGACCGTCTGCAGGCGCAGTTCATGTGTGCGCTGTTCCACTTCCGCTTCCAATTCCCTGCCGAGCCGCCTGCTTTTTACGAACATGACGGACAGAAGCGCGATGGCGCCGAGAAAAAGCGCCAGTCCGGCAAGCAGATACGGCATGCGCGCGCGGGCCAGCGCGCCGCGGTAATCGAAGACCCGCCTTTTCCACTGTTCCGCTATTGCGTCAACCTTGACCAGATTCAGCGCCTTGCTGATGATTGAGCAGAGGATTGCTTCCGACTTGTTGAGGGCAAAAAAAGAATCATATTTTTGGTTGAAGGCGATATTTATCTTAAAATAGGGTTTTTCCAAGTAATGCGCCATGCTGTGGAAGTGGTTCTGCGTACTCATAACCACATCCACTTCGCCGCGTTCCAGGGCGGAAAAGAGCTGCCATGCATCAATATATTCTTTTGTAAATTTATGGTCAGGGAACCATTTATGAAAAAGATAGGTTGATGCTACATTCTGCACCAGACCTATTCTAATATTACGGATGTCGTATAATGTAATATTCGGATAATCATTACGGGAAATCAGAGCGAAAAAATCCTGCATAAACGGCTTTTCCGGCCACAAAAATTTACTTTCTCTTTCAGGAGTTTTGATAAGCTCCGTTATAAGCGATAGTTTTCCATTTTCAAGCATATCCAGCATTACATCCCACAGGATGGGGTCCTGATGAGCACGGACGAAATTCAGACCGCTGAGCTTGTGAATTTCTGCGAGGACGTCCAGGGCGCAACCCTGCCAGGCTTTTTCCTGTTCATTATAAAAGGCTATCGGATAATTGTCGTATTCAACTCCTATAAAAATCGGCTGGTTCTTACCGTATATACCGTGCCTGTCAATATATTCCTTTTCCTCAAACGAGAGTCGTGCGAGAAACTTGTTGCGGATGTAGTCTTCATTCCCTTTTTTGTATAATTCCGCCAGGTATTCTGTCGCGCCGTTGTCGAGGGCTTTCTGCACGACGGCGATGATCGGCGCAAGTTCCGGGTTCAGCGTCGCCAGGGAAAGGGGAACAAACACAAACGGGAGCAGGTCTTCCGTAAGAATATCGCTGTAGGCGTCAAAATAGGATTCTTTATCCACAAAGGCGTCGACGGCCCTGTCCTTGAGCATGCGGTAGGCGGCGGCATGGCTCTCCGCATAGACAACCGTGAACGGCTTTTGCAGAGAGTCTTCGGCCGCCGCAAAGGTATCCGATCCGGCGAGAAAGGCGTAGCGCACGGGTCGGGTCACGGCCGTCGCCGAGAGGCTTGCGCTGCCGGCAAGGCGCATACAGCGCATCGGCCGCTCCAGGAGGGGCGACGTGGCCAGCGAGGCCCGCAGGCGTTCCGGCGAGGCAGGCAATGTGCCGGTGAAATCCACTTCATAGGAAGCAAGGTCATGCAGCAGTTGATTCCGGTCGTAGACATCGGGAGTGAAGCGGATGCCGAACAACGTGCCCAGCCAGTTGCAAAGCAGCACGGCATAGCCTCCCAGCGTGCCGTCCGCCTGATACCAGCAGGCAATGCCCGGCTCGGACCCGTAGACAAAGAACTTGCGCTTGCCGAGCAGGCGCTCGACGGCCGCTTTTTCCTGCAGCGTAACGCCGGGAATATCCCTGAAGTCCGTCCGGCTGAAATCCGTCCGCGCGGCCGTTGCGTATCGCGGCCACAGACATAAGAGGAAAAGCACGAGCAAATGGGCGGGAAAATGGATCGGCATGCTTTTTCCGTTGTGAACGCAAAACAATAATGAAGAAATCGGCTTTTCCCTGATGCCTCCCGTTCCGACCTACGTCTGTATGAAGCTCCGGGACGCCTGTTCGAACAGGTCGACCAGCATCGGGTCGAAATGCACCCCTTTGCCTTCCACGATAATGCGGAGCGCATGGTCGGGCGCGAAGGGTTTTTTGTAGGGGCGCTCCGAAGTCAGGGCGTCATACACGTCGGCCACTGCCATCATGCGTCCGAGCAGGGGAATGTTTTCCCCGGCAAGACCGTGAGGATAACCGGTGCCGTTCCATTTCTCGTGGTGGAAGGCGGCAAAGGTTTTCGCGTAGTGCAAAAAACGGCTGTCGCCCTCATCGTCTTCAAGTCTCTCGATAAAACCTACGCCGAAGACCACATGCTGTTTCATTTCGTCGAATTCCGCCGGGGTCAGCTTCCCCGGTTTCTTGAGAACGTTGTCGCTGACGGCGATTTTGCCGACATCGTGCAGTTGGGAGGATTGGACGAGCAAATCCACATCCCATGCGGAGGCTTCCGCCGGCGCGAGGCCCCTGCCGACAACGGCCGACAGCAGGCAGCGCAGATAGCGTTGCGTGTTGGCTATGTGCTGCCCGGTCGTGCCGTCGCGGCCTTCCACCATCTCGACCATGGCCGCCAGGATTTTGTTCTGCAGTTTGAGGATGGTCTTCGTTTTGGCCTCGACCATGACCTGCAGGTTGTCGTTGTAGTTCTGCAGTGCGCGCTTTTGATTTTCCAGCAACAGGTGCAGCGCGACGCGCTTGCGCAACAGCGCCGGCGCAAAGGGTTTCGTTATATAATCGACGGCGCCGAGCTGCAGTCCCTGCAGCTCGTTGTCGTGCGCGTCCAGGGCGGTCAGGAAAATAACCGGAATATCTTTTGTCTCCGGAGCGGCCTTGAGGATGGTGATTGCCTCGAAACCGTTCATCTCCGGCATGTCCACGTCGAGCAGTATCAGCTCCGGCCTGCTCCAGCGCAGTATATCCAGCATTTTCAGCGCGGACGGGGCCGTCAGAACGGAGTAGTCCTCGGACAGCGCCGTCTTCCCGACCATAAGGTTGGTGCGGTTGTCGTCCACCAGCATGATCAATGTGCGGGATTGGGCCGTCATCTTTGTGCCTCACCGGCTCATGCGCGACTGAGGAATGTCTGGCCGTTGTCGGGAACGGCGACCTGCCGCGGGACCGGATCCGCTTTTTCCGGGGCGCGGAACAAACGAAAAAAAGGCCCCGACTCCCCACAGGAATCAGGGCCGGTATGCATCGGGGTAAGCGCCCCGCTCTTGAAGCATAACGCGCGCTTGAGCGATGTCGATGTGTGTGTGTGTGTGTGTGTGTGTGTGTGTGTGCAAAAAACGGGCCGAAAGCTTTGTTTTTCGCCCTCGCCGTCGTCGCTTTCCGGAAAAGACAAAGCATCTGCACCTGAACGTTCATGTCGCCCGCCCGTTTCAGAATGGTTCAACATTCTGCTCCCTCGTCATCGGAAACTCACGACAAATCACTCTGCAGAGTACATAACCGATTACTGCGCAAAAAGCAACAGATTCGGGGAAAAAAAGCGCAGTCCGCCGGGCGGCGGGAAGGGCGCGCCCGCGCGGCGGGAGTGGGGCCCGGCAGTCTTACGCGCCTCGTAAGCGACTTCGCTGATGCCCGTTCGGCGGGAGTGCCGGGTTGCCCGGCGGAGGGCAACAGGGGGTTTGCCTTTTACCGTCGACAAACGTATTGTTTGCGTCCCGCGCGTCAGCACCCCGAGGAGAGGGATTGCGGGGCGGATGTTCCCGGTTTTGCCGGGCGTCGGGCGGGAATCTCCCTTGCAGGGAGAGGCTTCGGACCAAAAAGGAATTTCGGATGAAAATCATTGCCCCTTCGGCGCGCATTCTTGCGGTGGACGACGCCCCCGACATCCTCGGGCGGTTGGAGTTTGCGGGCCGCATCTGTTACAAGTCCGAGGAAAACATCACCGCGGACTCGGCCGTCCCGTTTCTGGACAGGATTGTGCGTTCGGGGCATCACAGCGTCATCGAGCATGCCTCCGCCACGGCGCACATCATCTGCGACAGGGGCGTCAGTCATGAACTGGTGCGCCACCGTCTCGCTTCTTTCAGTCAGGAAAGCACACGCTATGCCGATTATTCGGGGAAGCGCTTCGGCAGGGAAATCACAGTCATCCGGCCCTGCTTCTGGCCGGAAGGTTCACCTGCCTACATGATTTGGCTTGATGCCGTGCAGCGGGCGGAAGCCGCCTATTTCGCGTTGCGCGATGCCGGGGTCGCGGCGCAGCAGGCGAGGAGCGTGCTGCCCAACAGCCTGAAAACGGAAATCGTCATTACCTGCAACATGCGGGAATGGCGGCATATTTTTGAACTGCGCTGCGCCCCGGCCGCGCATCCGCAGATGCGCGAAGTCATGCTGCCGCTCCTGCGGGACATGAACCGGCTCGTCCCCGCCCTGTTTGCGGACCTGTATGCCGCTTTCGAGCGGGACATCCCGGAAACGGCCTCGGCAGGCAACGCGGGGACGACCTCTCTTTTTCCGGAACAAGCGACTTCGCCGTGCGGCACAGCAACGACCCCATAACCCTTTCCCTGTTCGACCTGCTGAAGGCGGGGCCGGGGCCGTCCAGTTCCCATACCATCGGTCCCATGGCGGCCGGCGCGGACTTCGCCGGGCGAGCCGCCGCTCTTGCCCCGGACATACAAGCCGCGGCCGGAGGGCTGCGGGTGCGTCTTCTGGGTTCGCTTTCCGCTACGGGCAAGGGGCACGGTACCGGCCCGGCCGTCGTGGGCGGGCTGACAGGCTGCGCTCCCGACGCCTGCGCGCCTTCGCTTCTGCGCAGGGCGGCGGACCCGCGCGCGTCGCTGTTCCTCACGCTCCCCAAGGGGCGGAACATACCCCTCGGCCCGCAGAGTATCGAGTACGGACCGGTACGCCATAAGCACCCCTTCAACAACACGTTGATCATTGAACTGCTCGACGCCCCCTATCCTCCGGTGCGAACCGGGTCGGATTCTCCTGCATACGATGCGGGTGATAAAGGGAGGCGTCTTCCGCCGCCGGACGGGACGGGGCAGGTCCAAGCCTGCACCGACGCCGCTGTCGACATCGGCAACGTACTTTTTTCCATGGAATACTACTCCACAGGCGGCGGGTTCATCCGCTGGAAAGGCATGAAAAGGGAGAAGCAACGCAGGCCGCCGCATCCGTATGCAGACATGAAGGCGTTCAAAGCGCGCTGCGCCGAAAGCGGCCTCGGCCTTGATGAACTGCTCATTGAGAACGAAACGGCCCTGACGGGAGAACGCCCGGAGGACATTGTCGCGAAACTGGACAAAATGCTGGCGATCATGCGCGATACGGTGCTGCGCGGGTGCTCCGCCGCGGGCACGCTGCCGGGAAGCATCGGCCTGCGCCGCAAGGCGGCCGTACTCCACGAGCGCGCCCGTTCCCTGGCGCCGTTCGACCGCGCCCTCTGCCTGTTCAACGCTTACGCCTATGCCGCGGCCGAAGAAAACGCGGCCGGGGGGCTCATCGTCACCGCGCCCACCTGCGGCGCGTCCGGGGTAGTCCCGGCCGTGCTCATGTTCATGGAGGAACAGCTCGGCCTGGACCTGAAAGCCCGACGCAGGGGATTGGCGGCGGCCGCCCTGATCGGGTTCATCGCCAAACACAACGCCGGCATCGCAGGCGCGGAAGTCGGCTGCCAGGGCGAAATCGGGGTGGCTTCAGCCATGGCGGCGGCCATGCTCGCCCACGCGCGCGGCTTTTCCGTGCAGGTTGTCGAAAACGCAGCCGAAATAGCCCTGGAACACCATCTGGGCCTGACCTGCGACCCGGTCGGCGGCTATGTGCAGATACCCTGCATCGAACGCAACGCCGTAGGCGCGATCACCGCCTACAACGCCGCGCTGATCGCCTGCAACGAAAACCCCGTGTCGCACAAGGTCAGTTACGACGAAGTGCTGCGGGCCATGGCGGAAATCGGGCGGGATATGAACGCCAAGTACAAGGAAACCGCCGCCGGAGGGCTTGCCGTATGTCTGGTGGAATGTTGAGCGCCCCCGGTCCCCGTGCGTGCCATGTTCCGCTGAAACGACCTTCCCGCCCGTCCGGAGGCGTGCCGGCCGGCGGCAAGCGCGGCCGTACCCGCGGCAGAGTAAGCGCAGGTTATGTTTTCCCGCTTTGAGAAAAAGATCGACCCCTTTCCGGAAGCAGGTATTCCCGTGCCGCCCGCTTCCTTTTTTCCGTTCGTCCTGAGCGCGGCAAAAGGCATTCACCGGTATATCGTCTGGATAGGCTGCCTGTCCGCCCTTGTGGGCGTCTTTGAGGCGCTGCTGTTCGCCTTCCTCGGCAGCGTGGTGGACAGCCTGGCCCATATCGCGCCGGACCGACTATGGGCAGAGGAGGGAGAAAAGCTGCTGCTGCTTAGTCTTGCCGTCGTGGGGAGCACGCTGCTGGTCGGTCTGCAGAGCCTGATACGCTGGCAGACCGTGGGCAGCAACCTGCCCGCCCGTCTGCGTTGGGACTTTCACCGCCTCATGCTGGGGCAGAGCATGAGTTTTTTTCAGGACGAATTTGCCGGGCGCATTGCGACGAAAGTCATGCAGACTTCGCAGGCCTTGCGCGATATCTACCTGATAGTCGTCGACATCATGGTGTTTGCGGTTGTCTACTTCGTCACCATGTCCATGACCGTCGGCAGCTTCGACCTTGAACTGCTTCTGCCTTTTGCCCTGTGGCTGGCCGCCTACCTGCTGCTCCTGCGGTATATCGTGCCGCGTCTGGCCGCGTCCTCGCGGGAGGTCGCCGACACCCGTTCGCAGGTCGTCGGGCGCATTACGGACGCCTATACCAATATCGCCACAGTGAAATTGTTTTCCCACGCGGGCCGCGAAGCGTCGTACGCGCAAAAGGCGATGCTCGGGTTTATGAAAGCCTCGCAGCTTTTGCTGCGACGCATCAGTTTGTTTGAAATGGTGAACCATCTCCTGAGCATGTTGATTATTGTCGGTTCCTGCGGCGCGGTGTTGCGGCTGTGGACGCAGCATCTGGCGGGAGTCGGCGCGCTGGCCGCCGTGGGGGCCATGTGCCTGCGCCTGAACGGCATGTCGCACTGGATAATGTGGGAAAGCACGCAACTGTTCGAGCATGTCGGCTCCGTCCACGACGGC
>JAITEY010000058.1 GCA_031281815.1 Desulfovibrio sp.
AGCGCCAGAGGCCAGATCAACGCGCCGATGGAAGCGGCTGCCGCCAGCAGGATAAGCAGCCTGCGCCGGTCCATTTTGTCGCCCAGCCATCCTATGGGGAGTTGCAGAACGATGGCTCCCGCCATTATGCAGGACATAAGCCGGGTGGCCTGCGATTCCTCCCATCCCAAGTTCACGGCGTAGAGGGTGAGAAAGGTCAGACCCGCCGTTTCCACGGCTGCGTTCAGGGCGGTGACGGCCATCGCCGGGGGGGAAAGCCTCATGAAACGCACGGGGTTCGCATGCGCCGGTTTTTCCACGACAGGGGCGTGTACCTTGGGCGAGACGATGAACAAGGCGGCGAACGCGGCCAGTCCCGCGCCCGTGACATACGGCGCGGCTCCGTCCGTGCCGACGAGAGAGAGAATCACAGGCCCCAAGGCAAAACCCAAAGAAAGGACCGCCGTGTAGACGGCCATGGCCCTGGCCCGCGTCGCTTCGGTACTCAAGGCGTTCATCCAAGTTTCCGACAGCACGAACAGCGCCTCCGAGGCGGCTCCGAGCAGAACGCGCAAGGGAAACCACAGCCAAAATACGGGCATGAGGGGGAACAGCAGGAGCAGCAGGGCGGCAACGCCGAGCCCTGCAAGCACGGCGCGGCGCATACCCAGCAAAGAAGTCACCCGGGGCAGAAGAAAGGCCATGGCCAGAACGCCCACGGCGTGCATGGAAGCGTTCGCGCCGATTATCGTCTCGCTGAGTCCCATGTCCGCGAGGTCGAGGGCAATGAGCGCCGCGCTCAAACTGTAAGTAAGCCCGAAAACCGCCGCCGTCATGACGACGGCGGCCCGCGCTGCCGTATGCACCGGCGCGGAAGGCGTCGTCGTCACGTCCGCCCCTTACGTTCAGTTGTCGTTGCGCGGAAATTTTCCGCGCCTGCCGTTCGCGGCCGCTGCTCTGAAATGTCCTCACGTACCGTTGTCGGCACGGAGGCATTTTCCGCCCCCGGTTCACGAGGGGCGTCCCCCAGCGCGATGATGAGATGCCGCAAGGTCCGCGCGTAATCCAGAACAATGCCCGGCGTCCAGGCCATGGCCGCGGCCCTGTGGCGCAAGAACCCGGCCACCCGGAGTTCGGGCGACAACATAAGGTGCAACAGAAAAAGCGGCGAACGGATTTTGTCGGCGAACAACCCGTCCAAGCCGACATCCAAGGCCTTGGCTACGGCGGACGCACAGTTGCGGCCGGTGAGATTGTAGGTCGTGTCTTCGCAGTATTCCTGCCGGAAACGCCTGACGCCGCGGCCGTTCAGGCCCGGCATAAGCACACGCACGGTAGAGGGGCACCAGTCGGCGCTTTCCTGAGCGTAGCTCGGCTGGAAAAGGCCCGGCACGTTGTTGTCCGGGACGGCGCGCAAAATCCCGGCAAATTCCGCTCCCGATCGGTCGATTTCCACGGCGGGATAATGGCTGATGTACACGTCCGGCGCAAGCTCAAGGGCCGCGTGCCCGGTAGAGACAACGCCGTTTCTGTCCACAGCCGCCACATAGCGGCTCACACCGCGGTTCACGGGCACCATGGAGCCGGTAGGCGTCCAGACGTGGACAATCGCCGTTTCGCGTGTGTCCGGCTCTCCGTCATCAAGATCGACAAGAAGCGCCTTTTCTCCGCGATGCAGGGCGGAAAGCACGGATACGCCGGGCGGCAGGCGACTGATGCGCAAGGCCTGCACGCACACGGTAAACGCCGATATCAGCAGCAATGTGCCGACGTCTATGCCCGCCTGGCCTTCCCAGGCTGTGGGCCAAGGCACAAACGACCAGACTCCGAACAGAAATTCCGTCGCGGCGAGAAGCAAACCGCACCGCCAGCCGTCATAGCGCACCACCCAAGCGCTTGCTCCCCGCCACAACGCATCGGGACACAAAAACAATCCCGCCAGAATGCCGATAACCATGCCGCTGTGCCGCGCGGGCGCAAAAAGAATCAGCAGGATCACGAGCAGGCATGCCGTTCCCTTCATCAGGCACATAGCCCTGCCGCCCCCCAAGCGGGAAGGAAAGGAAGCGAACGCCCACGCGCCGTCAAAAGCCAGGGGAATCGTATAATATGTAATGGGGAACACAAGGGATCCGTCCAAAGCGTCCCCAAAGAGGAAGCCCCCGATGAACATCCACAACGCGCCGAGCGCAAAAAGCATCCAACATCGTTCACGGACCGGCCGTGAGCCGCACAACACCAGAAACAGTTGAATCATACGGCACTCTTCACAGGCCGGCCGTCAGACGTTCGGCCGGGTTGCCTCAGCGGACCCAAAGCAGTTCTGCGTAGGTGGGCAGAGGCCACTCCGCGTCGTCAAGCATGCCTTCCAGGGTATCAATATATTTCCGGCAATTGTTCATGGCCGGGATGACCAAGTCGCGCGCGGTGCGGGCATGCACCAGCGTTTCCGTATCGTCGTTCAGCCTGCGCCGGGCCGCGTCCAGCGCATCCAGCGCTTCGCCGAGACGCACGGCCTCATCGCGTATTTCGGTAAATCGCTTGTATTCCGGCAGTTCTTCTACCGACCGGCCCGAGAGGGCAACGGTTTTCGCCGCCAGATCCGCTGCCCGGGCCTGAGCGTTCAGCGCAACCGGCAATATGGACGTCCGGCCTATGCGGGCGGTCAGCCCGGCTTCGACCGCAATGGTTCTGGAATAGCCGTCCAGAAGTATTTCCTGTCGGGCCAGCAACTCGCGTTCGCTGAGTACGCCGTGCCGCATGAATACATCCATGACTTGGGGATCGCTGTAGTGTTCAAGTACTTCAACGGTGCCGGACATATCCGGCAGTCCGCGACGGACGGCCTCCTCCTTCCATTCACGAGCATAGCTGTTGCCGTTGAAGACAACGGGCATGTGCTCCCTGAACAGGAGGGCAAGCTGTTCCTGCACGGCCGTATTCAGAGGTGTGCCTTCGCAGACGCTTGCCTCAAGGCTGGTGGCGATTTCGTCCAGGGCGTCCGCCACGGCCGTATTCAGGGCGATGTTGGGCGGGGCGAGGGACTGCGATGCGCCGACGGCCCGGAATTCAAATTTGTTCCCGGTAAAGGCGAAGGGACTGGTGCGGTTGCGGTCGGCATAATCCCGGCGCAGAGGCGGCAAGGTGGACACCCCTATTTCCAGCGTGTTTTTCTGCCGGCTTTTGCCGGCGGCTCCGCGGGCCAGATTATCCATGACCGCTGTCAGTTGTTCCCCGAGGTACACGGAGAAAATGGAAGGAGGGGCCTCGTTGGCGCCCAGGCGGTGATCATTGCCCGCGCCCAGCACGCCCAGGCGCAGCACTGTTGAATGCTTGTGCACGGCGCGCAGCACGGCGGCAAGAAAGATGAGGAATTGGGCGTCCGTATGCGGGGTTGCACCGGGGCTGAGCAGATTGTTGCCGTCGGAATCGCGCAGGGACCAGTTGTTGTGTTTGCCGCTGCCGTTGACGCCCATAAAGGGTTTTTCGTGCAGCAGGCAGACCAGACCGTGCGCGGCGGCCGTGTGGCGCAGCATATTCATGACCAGCATATTGTGGTCCACGGCGATGTTGGCTTCCTCGTGCTGGGGGGCCATTTCAAATTGTCCGGGCGCAACCTCGTTGTGCCGCGTCCGGCAGGGGATGCCGAGGGCGACCAGGCGCATTTCCACGTCCTGCATAAAAGCCATGACGCGGGAAGGCATGGCGCCGAAATAATGGTCCTCCATCTCCTGCCCCTTGGGCGAGAGCGCCCCCGCCAGCGTCCGACCGCAGAGCATGATGTCCGGACGCAGCGCGGCCAGTCGCCTGTCCACGAGGAAAAATTCCTGTTCCGCTCCGACCATGGCCTGCACATAAACGGCGTCGGTGTTGCCGAACAGGCGCAGAATACGCAGGGCATGGCGCGAAAGCGCGGCAAGGGAGCGCAACAGCGGTGTTTTGCGGTCCAGGGCTTCGCCGGTATAGGCGTAGAATATCGTCGGAATATGCAGCGTGGCGCCGGCCGGCCCGTCCACAATAAAGACCGGCGATGTGGGGTCCCACGCCGTGTAACCGCGCGCCTCAAATGTGGACCGCAAACCGCCCGAAGGGAAAGACGACGCGTCGGGTTCGCCGCTGATCAGATTCCGGCCGGAAAACTCGTTGAGCACCTGCCCGTCGGCAGTGCGGGTCATGAAGGCGTCATGTTTCTCCGCCGTCAGTCCGGTCATGGGATGAAACCAGTGGGTATAGTGGGTCGCCCCGCGGGCAACGGCCCAATCTTTCATGGCGTTGGCAATCACGCCCGCAATTTCCGCAGGCAGTTGCGCACCCTCCTTGACGACCTTGTCAAGCTGCTCAAAAACATCGCCGGGCAGGAGCCTGCGCATGGCACACATGTCGAGCACATCTTTGCCGTACAGAGATGCCAGATCCAAACGCCGGTCCGCCGGCGCGGCGGCAACTTCCGGAACGGAAGCCGAAGCCGCTGCCAGAACGGCCCTGCAACGGGCGGAAATCATACGATACCGAGTCCTCGGATGCGCGGCAGTGTCATTGTTTCTGCCTGTAATCCTTATAGGTTAAATTGTATTTGGCCATTCTCAGACTCATGACGCGCTCGGTCAGGCCGAGGGCCGCCGCTGCGCGCCGGATATGGCCCCGCTCGTTTTCCAGGGCTTCAACGATACAGGACAGTTCCAGGCGATCCAGTTTTTCCTGCAGGGTCAGCCCGCTTTCGTCGCCGTCCGCGTCGACGCATGACGGGCCGCCAGGGGCCGGAGAAACGCCGGCCGGCCGCCGGCCGGCGCGCTGAATGTCCAACGGCAGATGCTCGGGCATAACGCAACCGTCGGGATTGACGAGCAACACCGCTCTTTCCATGACGTTTTCGAGTTCCCTGATGTTGCCCGGCCAGTTGTGGGCGTGCAGCAGAGGGGACAGCGCGGGCGACAGGCGTACGTTGTTCTTGTTGTGTTTGGCGGCGAAACGTTTAACAAAATGGTCGGCCAGAGGCAGTATGTCGTGCAGACGTTCGCGCAGGGGAGGCAGATGGATGGGAAAGACGTTGAGGCGGTAATAGAGATCCCGGCGAAACAGTCCCTGCTCCACCATTTCTTCCAACCCTTTGTTGGTGGCTGCAATGATGCGGGCATCGGCCTTGTGTACCGTCAACCCGCCGAGCCTCTCAAAGGTGCGTTCCTGAATGACGCGCAGGAGCTTTGCCTGGGTCAGCAGGGAAAGATCGCCGACTTCGTCCAAAAACAAGGTGCCGCCCTGGGCCAGCTCAAAACGGCCTTTGCGCACGGCTACCGCGCCGGTGAAGGCTCCGCGCTCGTGGCCGAAGAGTTCGCTCTCTATCAGGCTTTCCGGAATAGCTGCACAGTTGATGGAGACAAAGGGGCCGGACGCGCGTGGGCCGGCATCGTGTATGGCGCCCGCCACCAGTTCCTTGCCGGTGCCGCTCTCCCCGCGCAGGAGGACGGTCGTTGTCGAAGGTGCGACCTGGGCAATCTGCTCAAAAACCAAATCCAACGCCGGCGCTGTGCCGATCATGGAAGCCGGACGCAGATAACGCCGCGAAGGCTTGGGGCGCACTCCATCGCCGGTGCCGGCAGGTTCAACGAAGACGGCCTTGGCGTCGCCTGAGGACTTGACGTGAGCGGATCGCATAGCCTCACTCGAAAATAGAGGGTTCCCCGATGCCCGCCGTTGCCGGCCGGCAAAAGCATGCACGGCACATCCCGTCCGACGTCGGGCAAGGGACTGCGGGCTCTGCTCTACTCCTCCGGAAATACGGCAAATATTATAGCGGCAAGCCCGAGAAAAGGCAATCACAGTTCCGCCTTCGACTGGGACAAAAAATTTACCACAAATCTTTTCAACGTGTTAATCGAAAATCCCTGTGAAGCGACAAGTTCGTCGGTTGTTTTTTTTTGGAAGTCGGGTAAACTGTAAAAAGCAATCAGCGTTATATCCTGTTGAACCGCCTAACGTAATGGAGTTGCCATGAAAACCGTTCTTATCCTCGGTGCCGGAGCCATGGGATCGGGCATTGCCCAAGTCGTCGCCCAAAGCGGCTGCAAAGTGTTTTTGCGCGATATCAAGCAAGAGTTTGTCGACAAGGGAAAAGCCGGCATAGAAAAAAATCTGAAGAAGCTGGTTGAAAAAGGTAAGCTTCAGGCTGCGGACAAAGACGCCGTCTTCGGACGGATCACCGGCTTGGTCGACATCAGCGCGGCCAAGGACGCCGATTTCGTGATCGAAGCCGCGATTGAGAACATGGCCCTGAAAAAAACCATTTACGCGGAACTGGATTCCACCCTCAAGCCGGAGGCCATCCTCGCCACCAACACCTCCAGCCTGAGCATCACGGAAATAGGCGCCGCCACGAAACGCCCGGACAAGGTTATCGGCATGCACTTCTTCAACCCGGCCCCGGTCATGGCCCTGATTGAAGTCATCCGCGGCATCGCGACATCCGACGCCACCTACAACGCCACCATGGAACTGTCTCGTTCCTTCGGCAAAACTCCGGTCACGGTCCACGAAGCGCCCGGCTTTGTGGTCAACCGCATCCTGATTCCGCTTATCAACGAAGGGGCCTTTGTTCTTTCCGAAGGTACGGCCACGGCGGAAGACATCGACACGGCGATGAAACTCGGCGCCAACCACCCCATGGGTCCTCTGGCCCTCGGCGATCTGGTCGGGCTGGATGTGTGTCAGGCGATTATGGATGTTCTGTACAATGAAACCGGCGATCCCAAGTACCGCACGGCCCCGATCATCCGCAAGATGGTGCGCGCCGGCAAGCTCGGCCGCAAGACCGGCGAAGGGTTCTTCAAGTATTGAGGCAGACGGAACAGGCTCTCAACAAAACAGAGGTCACTATGAAAGATGTTGTTATTGTCAGCGCAGTGCGCACAGCCATCGGCACCTTCGGCGGCGGTCTTTCCACCCTGACGGCCGGCGAACTCGGCTCTTTGGTCATCGCTGAAGCGATCAAGCGCGCCGGCGTCGGCGCCGATCTGGTTGAAGAAGTCATCATGGGCAACGTGCTGCAGGCGGCGCAAAGCCAGAATCCGGCCCGACAGATGGCGGTCAAGGCCGGCTTGCCCTTTGAGGTGCCGTCCTGGACCATCAACAAGGTCTGCGGTTCCGGACTGAAGGCCGTAGCTATGGCCGCTCAGGCGATCAAGGCTGAAGAAGCCGTTTGCGTCGTCGCCGGCGGGGCGGAAAACATGTCCATCGCCCCCTACGCCGTGCCCAAGGCCCGCTGGGGCGCCCGCATGGGTAACGCGGAGCTGGTCGACACCATGGTGCTTGACGGCCTGACTGACGCCTTCAACATGTATCACATGGGCATCACTGCCGAAAATGTGGCGGAACAATACAAGGTCACACGCGCTGATCAGGACGCCTTTTCCCTGACATCACAGCAGAAAGCCGTCAAGGCCATAGATGAAGGCAATTTCAAGAAAGAAATTCTGCCCGTGACCATAAAAGGCAAAAAAGGCGACAAAGTCGTGGACACCGATGAGTTTCCGCGCCGTGACGCGAGCGCCGAAGGCTTGGCCAAACTGAAACCCGCCTTCAAGAAAGACGGTACCGTCACCGCGGGCAACGCCTCGGGCATCAATGACGGCGCCGCCGCCTTCGTGGTCATGGACGCCGCCCTTGCCGCATCCAAGAACCTCAAACCCCTGGCCCGCATAGTCGCGGTCGGCGTCGCCGGCGTTGACCCCGCCGTCATGGGCATCGGACCCGTCAACGCCACCAAAAACGCCCTGAAAAAAGCGGGTTGGAGCGTGAACGACCTGGATCTGATAGAGGCCAACGAAGCCTTTGCCGCCCAATGCGTAGCTGTGGCGCGCGAACTGAAGCTGGACCCGGCCAAAGTCAACATCAACGGCGGCGCCATAGCCCTCGGGCATCCCATCGGCGCAAGCGGGGCGCGCATTCTTGTCACCCTGCTCCACTCTCTGGAAAGGAAAAACGCCAAACGCGGACTGGCGACTCTCTGCATCGGCGGCGGTCAAGGTATCGCCTTGCTCGTGGAACGGGACGCTTAAAACACTTGGCAGAGGGGGCTCCGGCCCCCTCAAATTCTCCCCGGCAAGCAGGCCTGCGTCGGTTGTAAAGTCGATGTACCGGTCTGTGTATCCCCCCCCCCCCCACACACACAATGAGGGGATCCGGGGAAAATCATTTTCCCCGGCCGCCGGAGGCATACAAAATCAATAGTAATATGCTCTAGCGCCGCGCAGGGGAGCGCCGGCGCTGAGTATTGCCTGACTTTTCCGGCCGGGTCTTTTTTTCGCTGTCACCCTGCGAAGCAGCCGGTCCGCTTACCTGAAATTCCGGCATCGTGCCGCCAGCGTCTTTGACGCGGTCGACGATGTTGTCCTTGATCCAGTGATCGTCAAGCCATTCCAAAGGCGTGACCTCCAGCCCGGAAACGAGTATCCCGAAATGCAGATGGTCGCCGCCGGCCATTCCCGTGGCCCCGGTCTTGCCTATAATCTCACCTTTGGCTATCCGGTTGCCGACTTCGACGCCTATCGCGCTGAGGTGAGAGTACAGACTCTGCAGCCCCATACCGTGATCAATGACGATAAGGTTCCCGTATATGCCGAGATAGCCCGCATACACCACCGTTCCGAAATTCGCCGCCGGCACGTCGGCCTGCTTCACCGAGGCGAGGTCGAAGCCGAGATGCGTCTGTTCGTCAATCTTTTTGCCTTCCCATAAATAGACACGGTGGTCGGCGAACCCCGCGCGCGGGGCCGCCCTCGGCATACGTATAAAGGCCCCGCGCCAGAGCATTGCCGAATCGGTGTTTTTGCCGACCTCCATGAGCGTCTTCGCGTTTTCCCTGCGGATGCGTCCGTTTATCTCCAAAAAACGCTCTATAAGGCTCAACGGCTCCGGCACCACGGCCTCAAATTCAGCGGCTTTGGCGTCCAGAAAAGAGCGGCTCAGCGTGATGGTGTCGGAATTGAAGCGGCGCGGCACGGCGGTCACGGGCAGGTTCTGCGCAGTCCGGTTCCCCGCCGTATCCCACGCCGTCAGCATCGGCGTGAAATCTTTCGTATCCGTATAATAAGGGAAGGCAAAAAAACACAAGTAATCGCCGTTTTCCTGTCGAAAGGCCGGGAAAAAGAGATCGCCGAGCTTGACTCCCGTCCCGGCGATTTCTTTGGACGCCGAATACACAACGCATCCTGTGCCCCCGCGCCGTACATAAGGAACGGAGGACTTTACGGTCAGCCGCGGCTCGGAGACGTCAAGGCGCATGGGCAGTATGAGGCTGTTTTTGTTGCCGAAGCCGAGCCCGCCGAAAGAATTGTCAACGGCGCTTATTTCAAGGTCGAAAATGTCGTTGTTTTTCAGGCCCAACCCGGCCAACGTAAAGGTCAGCTCTTCCTGTCCGTCGCCGCTGCCTTCCCGTCTTGCCACGGGAATCAGATTTTCCTGAAAGCGCACGGCCACATCTATATAGGCGACGCCCGATGCTTCATCCGTTGCCCGGACTGTCACCGGCAGAGAAAGATTGATTCTGTCGCCGGTATGGGAAACGGCTATTGACGGAGGCTGCCGGTCATTGAACAGCATAAACGCGACAAAAGCCGCGGCGGTGAACGCAAGCAGCGTCAAGATGACCGACAATCGAGAGCGTGTGCCGCTACGCATCCCTGCATACTCTCCTTAACCATCACAGCCGCTCCGTTCAACGCTGTGTAGACGCGGTGTCGAGCGGGAAACCGAAGTACTGAGAGTAAATCATCGGGAGCTTCTTGACAAGCCGCACCGCCGCACATGTCCCCCACGCGCGAAAAATACAAAAAACTCCCCCCCGCTGTCGAAGCGCCCCTGTCAGGCTCCAACCCCAACAAATGTCCGAAGAGCGCGCGAAAAAGCCTTTGACATATTACCGAAACAGCATATACTATATAAAGAAATATTGATGCAAATGTCGAAAATCCGCACTATACCGTAAAACACACCATGCCCGATCCGGAGAACACGACCCTTACTATCCTGCCTTGGTTCAAGGCTCTGGCGGACGAAACCCGTTTGCGCCTTCTGGGCGTGCTGGGCCGCTATGAATTGAATGTCAACGAACTGGTGCTGGTGTTGAAGATGGGGCAGCCGCGCATCTCGCGCCATCTCAAGATACTTTCGGCATCAGGCCTGCTGGGCTGCCGGCGCGAGGGTCTGCATGTCTTCTACAGCACCCCGCCGTCCGGAAAGGCAAGGGTGTTTATCGACACCCTGCATTCTTTCATTTACGCCGACCCGGCCACGCAGCCCGATTTGGACGCGGCGGCCGAAATGATAGAGGAACGCGCGCGCAGCACACGACAATTTTTCAACGCCGTTGCCGAGGACTGGGACAGGCAGGCACGCGGGATACTGGGCAGCTTCGACCTTGCCGCGGCTGTATGCGGAGCCATGCCGGAATGCGGCGTCGCCGCGGACTTGGGCTGCGGTACGGGCAGCGTGCTGCAGGCCATGCTGAAAAAGGCCGAAACCGTCATCGGCGTGGACGGTTCTCCCAGAATGCTGGAACTGGCGCGCAGGCGTTTTGCGGGTGAAGGCGGGCGTGTTTCCCTGCGCATCGGCGACCTCTCCCATCTGCCCTTGCGTGACGGGGAAGCCGCTTTCGCTTCCTTAAACTTGGTGCTGCACCATATCAGCCGGCCCGCGGAAATCCTGCGCGAAATCCGCCGCGTGCTCGCACCTGCCGGACTGTTGCTGCTCACAGACTTCGACAGACACAACGATGAACGGATGCGCAGCGAATACGGGGATCTCCGGCTGGGCTTCGAATTGGATACCCTCTGCTCCTTTCTCGCCCATGCCGGTTTTGTGGTACGCGACACAAAGCAGGCCGCGCTTGAACGCGGTCTTGTCCTGCACTGCATACTTTCTGAAAACCCGGCCGCGACCTGAACGGCAGCAGCTTACATTCCGAAGTGCCTGCCGGCGGAAGCAGGCGCGACAAGACCGGAAGGATTCCGCGCCGCCGGAGCGGCGCAACGCAGGTTGAAAACCGCTTGTTTCAGCCAGCCGTCCCGCAAAAACAACTACATTGATTTTCACCGCTGTTTCTTGCAATCAGCCGACAGGAGAACGACATGACAAACAGCACAGTGCGTCCGCTGGACCTTTCCCTGCCTTACAAAGTCGCGGACATCAACGGCGCAGACTTGGGGCGCAAGGAAATGCAGCTTTCAGAGCGGGAAATGCCGGGTCTGGCGGAACTGACCCGCAAATACGAACGATCAAAGCCGTTGCATGGGCTGCGCATTTCCGGCTCCCTACATATGACCATACAGACGGCCATGCTCATCAAAACACTGCATGCCCTGGGCGCTGATCTGCGCTGGGCGTCCTGCAACATTTTTTCCACCCAGGACCACGCCGCCGCCGCCGTTGCCGCCGACGGTCTGGCCGCCGTCTTCGCCTGGAAAGGCGAGAGTCTTGAAGATTACTGGTGGTGCACGGAGACGGCGCTCACTTGGCCGGACGGTCAAGGCCCGGACCTTATCGTGGACGACGGCGGTGACGCTACGCTCTTCGTCCATAAAGGCGTCGAGGTCGAACAAACGCCGGAACTGCTCAAACAGCCGACGGACAACGCGGAACTCTCCATCATAATGGGCCGCCTTGCCGTTTCTCTCGCCGAGCGTCCCCGCCGCTGGACGGCCGCGGCCGCCCGCATCAGAGGCGTGTCAGAAGAAACTACCACCGGCGTGCATCGCCTGTACCAGATGCAGAAAGAGGGAAAGCTCCTCTTCCCGGCCATCAACGTGAACGATTCCGTCACCAAATCCAAGTTCGACAACTTGTACGGCTGCCGCGAATCCTTGGCCGACGGTCTCAAACGGGCAACCGACGTCATGGTGGCCGGCAAGATCGTCGTGGTCTGCGGCTACGGCGAAGTGGGCAAAGGCTGCGCACAGAGCATGCGCGGCTTCGGCGCCCGCGTGCTGATTACCGAGATAGACCCCATCTGCGCCCTGCAGGCGGCCATGGAAGGCTTTGAAGTGACCACTGTTGAAGACGCTCTGCCCGTAGCCGACATTTACATAACCGCCACAGGCAACTGCAACGTCATCACGTTCGAACACATGAAGGCCATGAAGGATGAAGCCGTGGTCGGCAACATCGGGCACTTCGACAATGAAATCGAGGTAAGCCGCCTGGAGAGCGACCCCGCCTGCCGGCGCGTCACCATCAAGCCCCAGGTGGACAAGTGGATTCTGCCTTCCGGGCGCTCCATCGTGCTGCTTGCCGAAGGCAGGCTGCTGAATTTGGGCTGCGCTACGGGACATCCGAGTTTCGTGATGTCCACCAGTTTCACCAACCAAGTAATGGCCCAACTTGAGTTGGCGATGAACAAGGAGTTGAAGAAAGAGGTATATACCCTACCCAAACGGCTGGACGAAGAAGTGGCCCGCCTGCATCTCGGCCGTCTCGGCGCCAAACTCACCCTGTTGCGCCCCGAGCAGGCTAAGTATATCGACGTGCCGGTCGAAGGCCCTTACAAACAGGATCATTACAGATATTGACCGGGCGCGAAGCGATGGACGCGCAGGGCGGCATACGCGGGCGTCTCGCGCCCAGCCCGACCGGCGGCCTGCATGTGGGCCACGCCTATATCTTTCTCATGGCATGGCTTTCCGTCCGCTCGCGCGGGGGAACTCCGGTGCTGCGCATGGAGGATATAGACCCTGTTCGTTGCAGGCCGGAGTTTGCCGAAGGCGTTGTGCGGGATCTTGCCTGGCTCGGCCTGGATTACGACGAAGGGCCGGGGCCGGGCGGCCCTTACTCGCCCTATGAGCAGAGCCGGCGGACGGCCCGCTATACGGGCATTCTGGAAGCGTTGGAGTTGCGGGGGCTGCTTTACCCCTGCTGGTGCTCGCGCAAGGAACTGCGCGATCTTGCGGCCGCCCCGCATGCCGACCGGCAAAGCACGCCGTACCCCGGCACCTGCCGGATGCTTTCTGCGGAGCGGCGCGCGGAAAAAGAACGCGCGGGCCGCAGGGCTTGCCTGCGCCTCGACGTGCAGGCGGCCCTGCGCGAGCTCGCCGCGGGCCGTTCTCTCAATGTGACGGCCGGTTCCCGCAACGAGACCGGCAAGGACGCCCCCCCTGCCGCCGGCGCGGCCGGCCTTCGCGTTGCCGACCTGTTCGCCGGAGAACTGCCCGTCGACGCGGCGGCGTGCGGCGGCGATTTCGCCCTGCGCCGTTCAGACGGCGTCTTTGCTTACCAGTTGGCTGTTGCCGCGGATGATGCGGACATGGAAATCTGCGAAGTGGTGCGGGGTGAGGACCTGCTGTCTTCCACGCCGCGTCAGGCGCTGCTGTTTTTCCTGCTCGGGAAAACGCCGCCGCTGTATATCCATCTGCCCCTGCTGTTGGATGTCCGGGGTGAACGACCGGCCAAACGGCACAAAAGCCTGGAGCTTGCGGCTCTGCGCGCCGCGGGCGTCTGCCCCCGCGTTCTGGTCGGCGGTATAGCCCACCTCTGCGGTCTGCTTGACCGGCCCCGCCCCGTCGCTCCACAGGAACTCCTGTCCGGCTTCACTCTTGCCGGCTTAAAAGGAAGATGCCTCAGGCTGCCGGAACATTTCGCGGGCTTCGCGACGTCGCATTGATATACTCTCCGCGGCTCACGTCGCGGGAGATTGCTCCGGGTCGGCAACGATAAGGCTCAAGAACCCGTGCAAGTTGCCGCATATTCATCCACGCGCTACGTCGGAGAACAGGAATATGCATTTCAACCTGGTCAAAATCGTGCAGGAAGGGGCTCAATCCCCGCATTTTGATGATGTAATCCTACCGTTGTATTACGCTTTGTGCCGTTTAGGCTATAATGTAAAAGTATCTGTCAATTTTATCAATACATTAAGTATAAATATACTGTTTGGAACATGCAATATACCGGGGTTTCTTGATGAACATCTCCCTGCAAATACTATTATATTTAATCTTGAACAGATATCAAGTAACAACAATCCTTGGAGTAACACAAAATATATAGAACATCTCAGAAGATTTACTGTATGGGATTACAGTCGCAGAAATGCCGGTTTTTTGCGCAAAAGTATGGGACTGGAAAATGTGATGGAAGTCCGTCTGGGATATGTGCCGGAAATGACGCGCCTTGCTTGTGATTATCCTCAAGATATCGATGTGCTCTTCTACGGCGCTGTCAATGAAAGACGCGGGCATACGCTTGACGCGCTGAAGGAAGCCGGACTGCGCACTGTCGTTCTGACCGACGCGTATGGACTGGAACGTGACCATTTCATAGCCCGTTCCAGGTGTGTCCTCAACGTACATTTTTATACACCCGCCACTCTCGAAATCGCGCGATTGGGCTATCTTTGGGCCAATCGCAAGGCCGTCGTTTCCGAGCGGCAAAAAACCACGGAGATTGATTCCGGTCTTGAAGAAAGTTGTCGTTTTTGTCTCTATGATGACCTTGTGGCGGCGACGTGTGAGATTGCGAGATCAAAAACCGCCGGAACACGGCAGGGAGAAGCGGGCTATGCCGCATTCACAGCCCTGCGCCAGGAAGATTTTTTGGAAGCCGTTGTAGGCAGGCGGACACATGGAGGACAGGGTATTCGGCTTCCAAAAAAATTGAATGCCGGGTCGGGAAAAAATTTCCGGCCGGACTGTCTCAATATTGACATCAATCCTTCCATGAATCCTGATTTAGTGCTTGATTTGTCTCACCCCCCGGACTCGACCGCGGGATATGCAACGGCTCGCTTCGGCGAAATCCGCCTGACCGCGGGCATGTTCACGCAAATAACAGCGTTTGAACTGCTGGAACACGTTCACAATCTGCCCCAACTCATGCGCAATTTTCTCGATATGCTCACTGAAGGAGGCGAGCTGCAGATTTCCGTCCCTTACGACCTCTCGCTGAGCGCTTGGCAGGACCCTACGCATATTCGCGCATTCAATGAACAAAGTTGGATATATTATGGTGATTGGTCATGGTATATGGGATGGCGCGATGCTTGCTTTGATCTGAAAGATTTGAGTTTTACACTGAGTGAATACGGACGTCGGCTGATCAGCGAAGGCCGGACGCATGACGAATTGCTTCGTGTACCGCGAGCGATTGACGGCATGTATGTTATTTTATGCAAGCGGAAAAAGACGTTGGAAGAAAAAATTACCTATGATGCCGTGACCAGAGCCTTCTACAACAAAAATATCGGTGTATGGTCCGTGCATGATTTGTGCGCAAAATAATGCGAATCCCCTCTATTTTATAGGCTTTTGAGATTTGCGAAGGATTGTGCGTAATCCGGAAACTCTATGGGCTCAGTTTTGGTGTGAAGGCTGCATAAGCGATATTATTCGTCGGCAAGTTCCAGCACCGTATTCAGCAGCACATCGGCGCCGTTGCGGCAATCGTCCAGGGAAGTATTTTCGTTCGGGCAGTGGCTGAGTCCGCCGATACTGGGAACAAAAATCATCGCCGCCGGCAGCATGTCCTGCACATACTGGGCATCGTGGCCCGGACCGCTGAACATAAAGCGGTTGGAGTACCCGAGCGCATCGGC
>JAITEY010000068.1 GCA_031281815.1 Desulfovibrio sp.
GGCATGCCGCTCCTGGCCATGGTCTACGGGCGCGGTCCGAAAATTCCGAACAGCCTCGCCCCGGAAGTCGTGGCCCATTGCGCCCGCGTGGGAGCCGAACTCGGCGCCGACGCGGTCAAGGTGCCTTACACCGGGGACATAGACAGCTTCAGTTTCGTCGTAGAATCCTGCTGCATTCCCGTACTCATAGCCGGCGGCCCCAAAACCGGAACCACCAGAGAATTCCTGCAAACCGTTCACGACGCAATCAAAGCCGGCGCAAAAGGTCTGTCCGTCGGACGCAACATCTTCCAGCACCCCGAGCCGCGCAGGCTGATGAGCGCCCTCAACGGCATCGTGCATGACAACATGAGCGTCGAACAGGCCTGTTCCCTTATCGGCGCATAGACGGAGACCGCCCGTGAAAACACTGCTCTTCAAGGCCGTACCCTTCGTCAAAAAAAACGTCACCCGCGCCTTGGAAGCCGGCGTGGACGGACTGATCGTCCCCGCGGAACACCTTGCGGCGGCTTCCTCCCTTGCCCGCTGCATCGTGCTGGACGCAGGCGCCCTTGAAGAAACGGAACTGCTCTCCAAAGAGGACGAAGAAAGAGCCGCCGCCTGCCTCGACAGGGGACAAACCGTGCTGCTGCGCAACAGTCGCCTGATCATCCCTGTGGAAAACCTGTTGGCGCGAGAGCAGGTCGCGGGCAAAAAAGGCCTTCTGGCCGTCGAAGTCCTCAACCCCGAAGACGCGGCCACTGCTGCGGGCATACTGGAGAAAGGCGCGGATACCCTCGTCGTGCCCGGCGAAGGGCTGGACAGGCTCCGGGAAATCATCGCCGTGATCCGGCAGACCGACGGTGTACTGCCGCTTTCTGAAGCCGTCATCACCGAGATACGCAATGCGGGCATGGGACACAGGGTCTGCGTGGATACCCTGTCCGTGTTCAGCAGCGGACAAGGCATGCTCACCGGCAATTCCTCCACCTTTACCTTCCTTGTGAACGCGGAAACCGAACCCAACGAGTACGTCGCCTCGCGTCCCTTCCGCATCAATGCCGGGGCGGTGCATGCCTATGCCCTGACGCCCGGCGATACGACCGCGTATCTTCAGGAACTGCGCGCCGGGTCGGAAGTCCTGACTGTGGACCATGCCGGCAACACCGGCCGCGCCGTGGTCGGCCGCGTCAAGGTGGAACGCCGCCCCATGCTCTATGTCGGCGCTGCGGTCGGAGACAGGACAGGCGGCATTTTTCTGCAAAATGCCGAAACCATACGCCTGGTTCGTCCCGGCGGGGAAACGGTAAGCGTTGTCGGCCTCTCCCCCGGCGATACCGTACTCTGCCGGCTCGACGATGCCGGACGCCACTTCGGCATGCGCATCAAGGAAGCTGTCCGTGAAGACTGACGAGAAGCATACCGGCGCTGCGGAAGAAAGGACGTTGCCCGTGAAAACCGACAAGAAGCGCAGCGACGCTGCGGAGGCAAGGCAAGTGTCCGTGAAGACCGACAAGAGGCATCGCGGCGTTGCGGAAGCAAGGACGCTGCCCGTGGAGACTGCGGAGAACAATGCCGGCATTGCGGAAGACCGGCTTGAGCGCGTCCGCGCGGATATCAACGCAACCGACACGCACCTGCTCGCGCTCCTGAACAAACGCGCCGCTTTGAGCATTGAAGCGGGTAAAATCAAGGCGCAGAACGATGCCCCTGTCTTTCGCCCCGGACGGGAAGAGGCGGTACTTGAAAGGTTGACCGCGGCCAACAAGGGCCCCCTGCCCAACGACCATCTCCGGGCCGTGTACCGGGAGATTCTTTCCTCGTCGCGGGCGCTGCAGCGCTCGTTGCGCGTGGCCTTTCTCGGTCCTGAAGGCACCTTTTCCCACATGGCCTGCCTGGAATATTTCGGACGGGGCTTCACCGGCGCGCCTATGCAGCGTATGGACGCAGTATTCGCCGCCGTGGAAAAACGCGACTGCGACCTCGGCATCGTCCCTGTGGAAAATTCCGTCTACGGCACGGTCGCGCAGAGTTTCGACCTCTTTGTCACCCACACCGTGCATGTGCAGGCGGAATGGTTCAGCCGCATCCGCCTCTGCCTTATCGGCAAGGAGAACTCCCTGACGGCCGTGCGCAGGGTTTACTCCCACCCCCAGCCTCTGGGACAATGCTCCGGCTGGCTGAAGGACAACCTTCCCCATGCCGAACAGATTTCCATGGAAAGCAGTGTGTTCGCGGCCGAACGCGCGGCCGGCGAAGCGGGCGCCGCCGCCGTCTGCCGCCCCGGCATGGGCGAACGGTTGAATCTCAACACCCTGGCCTCCGGCATTGAGGATCTTCCCGACAACCTGACCCGCTTCTTCGTCATCGGCGCCGAACCCGCCGCGGAAAGAAAAGTCCCGACCGCGCCGTTGAAATCCTCCATTCTCTTCATTATACCCGACAAACCGGGAAGTCTGGCGACCGTGCTGCAAAGCTTTTTCCTGGCCGGCATCAACCTGAGCAAACTCGAATCGCGTCCCATGCGCGGGGAATCCTGGAAATATATTTTCTTTGCCGACCTGGACTGCGACATAACCGCCCCGCACTATGCCGGGCTGCTTGAAACCCTGCACCGCACCTGCCTCCAGGTGCGTATCCTCGGCTCTTACCACAGCGGCAGGCATATCCGCACGCCTGAATAACGCCGGAAAAGGCGCCGCCGCGCAGCTCGACCGCGTCCGCCGGACAACCGGGGCATTCTCTTGGGCCGCCGCAACCGGAGTGTACGGCAACGCTCGTCCGTTTGGAAGATTCACGCTTGACTCCCGGCAAAGCCGGGAATACGTTACTTTGCCCCTTTCATTGCGGAAGAAGGCATACAGTCCGGCACACAACCCGCCGGACTGAAGCGGCCGGCGGCCGGGGGTATCCGCAGATTACACACGCCGCCCTCGCCTATGGACAATATTGTCCGGTACAGTGTTTGTTTGAGAGAGGAGATACCGTCATGAAGCTTCGTTTGTTCATAGTGCCTGCGCTGTTGCTGCTGCTGTCGGCGGGCATCGGCGGATGCGTGAAAAGCGGCTATGTCGGCGCGGCAGGGGATTTGTACGCGGGAGCCACAGTAACCGACGCGGAATTGGTGTCCCTGTCCAAGCAAATGCGGGCAGTAGGCGATAAACAGAATACCGTCGCAACAGGGAAAAACAAGTATGCAGCGCGGTTGGCGCGTCTGACCCAACGCTTTCAAAACGAGGACGGGCTGAGTCTGAACTTCAAGGCCTACATAACGCCCGAAGTCAATGCCAATGCCACAGCCGACGGTTCCATCCGGGTATATTCGGGTCTGATGGACATGATGACCGATAATGAACTGCTGTTCGTCATCGGCCATGAAATCGGGCACGTCAAGGACGGCGACAGCCTGGACAAAATACGCATGGCCTATCTTTCTTCGGCCGCCGTCAAGGCCGGGGCTGCGAGCGTATCCGGCCCGGTCGCCTTGTCCGCAACGCAACTCGGCGAACTGCTGCACGTGGTGCTCAACGCGCAGTTCTCCCAAAAGCAGGAATACGACGCCGACCAATACGGCTACAACCTTCTGAAAAAATACAATGTGGACCGGCAGGCCGCCGTATCCGCCCTGCAGAAACTCGCCTCGCTGGGAAGCAGCGGCGGCATTACGTCCAGCCATCCCGACTCCGCCGACCGCGCGAAGCGGATAGCCGATAAAATCGCGGAAAACGGCTGAGCATATGAGGGGGTCCGGGGGAAATCATTTCCCCCGGCCGCCGGAGGGATATACAATCAATATGAAGGTGATACTTTTCTGCGGCGGCAAGGGTACACGCCTGCGCGAGGAAACGGAATTCAAGCCCAAGCCCATGGTGGAGATAGGCGGCAAACCCATCCTGTGGCACATCATGAGCCGCTACGCCCACTATGGTTTCAAGGAATTTGTGCTGCCCCTCGGTTACAGGGGCGATGTCATCAAGCAGTACTTTCATGATTACACTATGCGCAACACCGACTTCACCATAGATCTCTCTACCGGAGCTGCTACGGTCCACAACCCCGACGACCGTCTGGACTGGAAGGTGACGCTCTGCGATACCGGTGAAGCAACGGAAAAAGGCGCCCGCATCAAACGCACGGCCGCGCACCTGGGGGACGGCCCCTTTATGGCCGCCTACGGGGACGGCGTTGCCGACATTGATATCAATGCGCTCCTGCGCTTTCATAAAAGCCGCGGCACCACGGGCACCTTTACCGGCGTGCGCATGCCTTCGCGCTTCGGCACCGTCAGCACGGACGATAAGGGCAACATAGCAAGCTGGGAAGAAAAACCTTTGCTCAACCAGTTTACCAACTGCGGTTTTTTCGTCTTTGAACACGAATTTCTGGACTACCTCAGCGCGGATGCAGACTGCGACCTGGAAAAAGCTCCCCTTGAACGTCTGGCGCGCGAGGGCCGACTTTCCATGTACAGGCACAACGGCTTTTGGCAGTGCATGGACACTCTGCGCGATTATATGCTGCTGAATGAACTCTGGGACAAAGGCAATGTCCCATGGATGCGATTTGCCGACGGCCCCGTCGGCGAGTAACCCGCGAGATTCCCGTGTTTGAAAACCGCTATGAAGGCAGGCGCGTGTTCGTCACCGGGCATACGGGCTTCAAAGGCTTCTGGCTGACCGTCTGGCTGCTTGAACTCGGAGCCGAGGTGACAGGCTGGTCCCTTGACGTTCCCACGACGCCGTCGGGCTTCCTTTCCTTGGGCCTGGATAAACGGATAACGCACCTGCAGGGCGACATACGCGACCGGAAAGCGCTGTCCCGCGCCCTGGCATCCTGCAGGCCGGACGCCGTTTTTCATCTGGCGGCCCAGGCCCTGGTGCGCAGGTCATACGAAGACCCGGTCGCTACCTTTGAAAGCAACGCAGCAGGCACGATGAACATGCTGGAAGCGGTGCGCAACACGCCGTCCGTCAAGGCCCTTGTGCTCATCACCAGCGACAAGTGCTACCGCAACGACGAATGGGTCTACGGCTACCGCGAGACGGACCACTTGGGCGGAGACGATCCCTACAGCGCCTCCAAAGCCTGCGCGGAAATTATTGCTCACTCTTTTTTCCGGTCTTTTTTCCGTCCCCCGGCAAACGGCCCGTGCGCGGCAACGGCCAGGGCAGGCAATGTGGTCGGGGGCGGGGACTGGGCCACGGACCGCATCGTGCCCGACTGCGCGCGCGCTTTTGCACGCGGCGCGGCCGCAACCCTCCGCAATCCCGACGCCACGCGCCCCTGGCAGCATGTGCTGGAGCCGCTGTCAGGCTACCTGTACTTGGGCGCCCGCCTTCTGCGGGAAAAGGAAGACGCCTTTGATGCCCGGCTCGGGAGCCTGCACGGCGAATCTTTCAATTTCGGGCCGCCTGCCGATGTCGACGCCTCGGTCGGCAAACTGGCCGAAGCGTTGCGGCAGTATTGGCCGGCGTTTTCCTACATCGCGGAACCGCGGCCGCACGAGGAAAAAAAAGAAAGCACCCTGCTCAAGCTCTGCTGCGACAAGGCTCTGGCCCGGCTCGGCTGGAAAGCGACGCTTTCGTTTGCCGAAACTGTGCGCTTTACCGCCGAGTGGTACCGCGAGTTTTATCGGCATGCCCCGAACGGCGGCACAATCTCCTCGCTCACGGACGCATACCGGGGGTGTTGCACCGACGACCCCGACCGGGGCGTATCTTCAGGCGCGGACGCAATAGGTGTGCCGCCCCCTCCGCAGAATCCCCCGGACAACTCCGGGCAAAAGCCGAACGCATCCTTTACGGACGCAATGTACGCGCTGACTGTGGAACAAATCAGCCGCTACTGCAGTTCGGCCGAAGAACGAGGGTTGTCGTGGACATTGTAGTACCG
>JAITEY010000104.1 GCA_031281815.1 Desulfovibrio sp.
GCTGACAACTTTACCACGGACGGTATGCTCCAGCGGGTGCCTCTACCAAAAGAAAAGAAGAAATGCTGAAGCTGCCAGCTAAAGCTGGGGGTTTTAACCCTCCCAAAGTGGGACAATAAAAATTTTAATTTCGACTTACCTAGACAAATTGCGCACTTAAAATTCTTGATTACAGAAAAAATATGCAGCAATATTGGTCAGAATTTAATCTTAGACAGAAATCATATTAGAGATTGGAATGAGTGTAAAAATAAAGGTACCGTTTTTTATCACCCACCTTCAGTTGAAAACAGTGAGGCTATTGAAAAATTACTTCGTCATGTTGAAGGCCCATTTGCCTCAGCAATTGGATTTTTGGGGCTTGAATTGAAAAAGCGACATATAACCGTGTAATTTTGTTTTCCCCGACATACATGAAATAAAGCACATTTTCTGTCTTGCGTCGGCTTCCATCGAAAATAGTCTTTGCGGTTTTTTCAAAGCAATTTTTCACCGCTGCAGTAATTATCGACCATGCGCAGGTTCAAGTCGAACTGCGAGGCGCGACCGGCAAGGTCTCGCCGAGAGAAACTCCTTTTTCCGAAAGCAGCGCCCGGTGCGGCCTGCATTCCACGCCGGCGGCCTCGGCTTCATAAAACAGCTCCGCATAGACCGGGTCCACATAATCGGCCGGAGTGAAACAGCGCCCGTCCGGGCGCTGGACGCAGTAAAAAAAGACGGCCCGTTCTCCCGCGCCGGCTGCGGCGGCCATCTCCCGCAAATGTTTGTGCCCCCGTTCGCTGACGGCATCGGGGAAGGCGGCCGCGTCGTCTTCCACCATAGTCACGTTTTTGCATTCCACCCAAAGAGGCGGCAACCCCGGCCCGGTAAACAGGGCATCGACGCGGCTCGCGCCGCGCCTCGCCTCCGGCCGGCACTGCGTATAACCCCGCGTCCAGGGAAGCAGCCCCGCCGGAAAAGCGGCGCGCAACAGCCGGTTGGGCGTCAGGGTGTTCACGCCGACCCAGGGAACAGGCTCCCCGGCTTTGGGCGGATGCAGCCCGACCATTTCCAGCGTCCAGGCCAGTTTTCTGCTGCCGCCCGACGCGGGCGACAGGAAAACGGGCGCGCCGGGGCGGGTGAGGCCGAGCATGGAGCCGGAATTGTTGGTATGCGCCCAAAAACGCCCTTCCGGCGTTTCGCATTCCACAAGGAAGCGTTTTTCGCGGCGAACCAGGGTCGCCCGCAGGCATCCGGGGGGAAAGGGCAGCAAGGGTTCTGCGTTCATCTGTCGCCGTAAATCCCTGCGGCCTGCCGGGCAAGGTCGGCGAGCCGCTTCCGGATGAGTTCGGGCGACGCTTCCGGGTCTTTTCCGCTTGCCGTGACGGCGCGCAGGGTGTCGGCGTAATCGGCCAGTATCTCCGTAAAGTACGGGTTTGCGGCGCTGAACTCGCTGAACATGGCGGCATCGTCGGTCAGCAGGGCGCGGGCGGATTCCATGCGCCGTCTGAAGGAGGGTGTAAAAAAGCGGCTGTCGCCGGAGCGCGCCGCGAGCGCGAGATAGGCCGCGCCGCCTGCAAAATTGAGCGACTGGATCAGAGCGACGTTGCGGTCATGTTCCTCGGCGGTTACCCGGAAGCAGGTGCAGCCGATATCGGTGAACAATCCTTCCACGTCGCGGCATGCTTCTTCACTCGCGCCGCGTCCCGGCACAAGGGCGACGCGCAGGTCGGCGGGCTGCGGGTGCGGGCCGAAGAGAGGGTGCGCGCCGACGACGGGGCCGGTGTGGTGCGCCTCCATGCAGCGCAGGGCCGGTTCCTTGACGGAGGCGATGTCGAACAGGACCTGCCCCGGATTGAGATAGGGAGCGGCAAGTTCCAGAACTTCAGGCAGCGCCGTGACCGGCACGGCGAGCAGGACAAAATCACTTGCGCGCAGAGCCCGGGCGAGTTCGTCCGGGTCGAGGGCGGGCGGGCCGTCCATGCACGGCGTCCTGTCGGCGCCGGTGACGGCGTGTCCCGCTACGCCGAGGCGCCGAGCCAGCATAGCGCCCATGCGGCCCTTGCGGCCGATAACGGCGACGGTTCGGGCAAGGCGGGTGCCGGTGCTTTTCCGCCGGGTTGCAGGTGTGGTGCCGTTCCGGTTCATAGTTTGCATCTGCCGCCGTTGCGGTCTGCCTCGCGGCGGGCGGAAGCCGGTCTTTTTCAGAAAAAAATGGAGATTTAGCAAAGTATTCCCGGCATTGCCGGGAGTCAAGCGGGAATCCCGTGATGCGGGTCACGCTGTTCGCAATAACATCCGAAACGGCCGTACCGCGTCGTCTCTCTTCAGCCCCTGGTCAACCGAAGCTTGTCAACGCGCGGTATCTGCCGTATCTTGTCAGTAAGTGTTTTTACCTACACGGTTATGAGTCTTGCCGACAAAAGTAAACGATTTATTGATTACGGATGGAATCCCGTATTTTCGCGGGACCAGACAAAAATTCTCTACAGCCATCAGACAAAACCCATAACGGGCTATCGCGCCCTCGGTACGACGCCGGCCGGGAATGAAATCCGCTTATGCCCTTCCGGTCCGGAAGTGTACGACGATGACGGCCGGCGATCTCTCGCGGCGGGCAACGGAGCCGAAACCCGGATGCAAACACTTTGAAACAACAGCGATTTCCGCTTAAAGCGAGCAACCCGGTTGGGTGTCGTTTTTTTTACAATATCAACGGTTCCGCACGCCGGGCATTCCTTCATACCGACCTCCTTTTTGGTGAAGTCCGCATATATTATTATCATTCTTTATGCCATACCCTCAAAATTTTATTATTTTAGCTTCCTCTGATACTGAGTATAATGTTGCTGTAGCATCTTTCAGGTACAATACCTGTGTATTGTCATCATCCGGAGAATACCTGCCCTTCAACTGCGGATACGCGTCCAGCATAAATTGTTTTGCTTCACGCCTATCATCATTTATCGCGACAGCCTGGACGCGTATCCATTTTTCCTTGCCGTCGTATGCGCATATTTCAATTTTTTGGTTTCGTGAAATTTGCTTTGAGACATTCTTGCTTTTCCCAGTCTGGAAATACATTTTCCCTTCAAAAATTACCAATGTGCCGAAGGGCCGTACTCTCGGCTGAGCACCTTCTGTGGTAGCCAAGAAATAATAACCGCATCCTTTGATGAAATCATAAACTTCACGCATGTCTTGCTCCACTTTTATTTTTGGTTGTTCATCAGCAAAGGTACTGGACGCGTAGGCAAAAAATATAGCCAAAGTGAGAAATATAGTTATTTTCGGCGCTTTCATCAGAAATTCCTTTATGGTTTGAAACCTCTCCGTTAATATAGCCGTCGTTGTTGGACAACACTACGACCGGCTTGCCTATCAAGTCCAGTCGAAAAAGTCGCTCGCCTGAGCTTTTTTTTCCTGAGCTTTTTTTTCTGAAAAAATTTGATGCAAAGCGCCGAGATTCGGTGTAGACTGATACATGAAGCTTTTTTCCGGCACCGATGCCCGCGGCCGCAGGCAGGCCGCCTCGCTGCCGCGCACGTTCTTTTACCGAACTAAAACAAGGAGCAGGGAGTTATGGCGAAGAAAATGAAGACCATGGACGGCAACAACGCTGCTGCCTATATCGCTTATGCCTTGAGCGACAACGCGGCCATTTATCCCATCACCCCGTCTTCCGTAATGGCGGAGGAGGCGGAGGAATGGGCGGCCAAAGGCGAGAAAAACATCTTCGGGCAGACCGTGCAGGTGCGCCAGCTCCAGTCCGAGGCGGGCGCGGCGGGCGCGGTACACGGCTCGCTGGCGGCCGGGGCCCTGACCAGCACGTTTACGGCCTCGCAGGGACTGCTGCTCATGATTCCGAACATGTACAAGATTTCCGGCGAACTGCTGCCCGGCGTGTTTCACGTTTCGGCCCGTGCTCTGGCGACAAGCTCCCTGTCTATTTTCGGCGATCACCAGGACGTCATGGCAACGCGCCAGACCGGCTTCGCCCTGCTGGCCTCGTCTTCCGTGCAGGAGGTCATGGATCTGGCTCTGGTCGCCCACCTCGCGGCAATTGAAGGGAGCCTGCCGTTTCTGCATTTCTTTGACGGATTCCGTACCTCGCACGAAGTACAGAAAATTGAAGTTATTGATTACGAGGATATAGCAAAAATCGTCAATCGGGAAAAAATCGCCGCGTTCCGCGCCGGAGCCATGCATCCCGAACATCCGACCATGCGCGGCACCGCGCAGAATCCGGATATTTATTTCCAGACCCGCGAAGCGGTCAACAGCTATTACGATGCCCTGCCGGACATCGTCCTGCAACAGATGAAGAAAGTCGGCGCCCTGACCGGCCGCCGTTACAAACTCTTTGATTATGTCGGGCACCCGGAGGCGGACCGCGTGATCATCGCCATGGGCTCGGGCTGCGAGGCCATAGGCGAGACGGTCAAGTACCTGAACAACCGCGGGGAACGCGTGGGCCTGGTCAAGGTGCGGCTGTACCGTCCTTTCTCCGCCGAGCATCTGCTCCGGGCCGTGCCGTCGACGGCGCGCTCTTTGGCCGTGCTCGACCGCACCAAGGAGCCGGGCAGCCTGGGCGACCCGCTGTATCTGGACGTATGTACGGCCTTCTATGAAAGCGGCCTGGACGCGACCATAGTCGGCGGACGCTACGGTCTGGGTTCCAAGGAATTCACGTCAGCCATGGCCAAGGCGGTGTACGACAACCTGCGCGGCAGTTC
>JAITEY010000126.1 GCA_031281815.1 Desulfovibrio sp.
GCGGTAGTCGCCAGCGCGCCGACCCCGGAAAGGGGCGAGTACTGGCCGCCGGTCATGCCGTAAATGCGGTTGTTGAGCACGATGGCCGTCAGTTCTATGTTGCGCCGGCAAGAGTGGATAAAATGGTTGCCGCCTATGGCCAGCGCGTCGCCGTCGCCCATGGGGACAATCACCTTCAGGGACGGCCTGACCATCTTGATGCCCGTGGCGCAGGCGAGGGCTCGTCCGTGCATGGTGTGCATGGTGTGGAAATTCACATAGCCGGAAATACGCGAGGAACAACCTATGCCCGACACCATGCACAGGTTGAGCGGGTCGTAGCCTTCGGAATCCACAACGTGCAGCAACCCGTTGAGCACGATGCCGTGCCCGCAGCCCGGACACCAGATGTGCGGGAAAAAGCGCCGGCGTATGAGATCCTGCACGGCCATGCTCAGCTTCCTCCGGCGCGGCGCGGAAGACGGCGCCGGCGCGTGCGCTTGCGGGCGGTTGCGCTCCCCTGTCCCCATAACCCTCTGCCGCTTGACGAAAATGCGGAGATGCGCATGCAGGCGGGCGCGTTCATATGCCTCTGCCCTCCACCACGCGCATGATGCTTTCAATGTCCGCCGGAGCGACCAGCAGGCCGTCTATGCGGTTGATGAGAAAGACGTTGTCCGGGTCGGCCGCCGCCGCCTTGACCTGAGCCAGTACCTGCCCCATGTTCATTTCCACGACGAAAATGTTGTCGGCGCGGGCGGTTTTTTCCCGCACGAGCTGTTTGGGGAAAGGCCAGAGGGTCTGGAGTTCCAGCAGGCCGAGTTTGTGGCCCCTGGCGCGGCGGTCCTCGACGTACTGCAGGGAACTGCGCGCAGATGCCCCGTAGGAAACGAGGATGCTCTCCGCGTCCTCAAGGTGGTATTCCTTCCAGCGCGCCAGCATATGGGCGCGGTTTTCTATCTTGTCCACCAGATGGTAGAGCAGGTCGTGCGCTTCGGTGGGGTTTTCCGTCGGGAATCCCCAGATATTGTGAAACAGCCCGGTCACATGGAAGCGGTGTTCTCCGCCGTAATCCGACATGGGCAAACGGCCGTCCTCGCGCGGCAGGTAAGGATGATAGTCGACGCCGACCTTGACCGAGGTTTTCAGACGCTCGACGACCGACAGTTCGCCGTCTTCCGGTATGACCAGTTTTTCGCGCATGTGGCCGATGACTTCGTCAAAGAGGAGGATGACCGGCGTACGGTAGGTTTCGGCGAAATTGAAGGCTTCGACGGTGACGGTAAAGACGTCCTGCACGGAAGACGCGGTCAGGGCGACTACGGCGTGGTCTCCGTGCGTGCCCCAGCGGGCCTGGTTGACGTCGCCCTGGGCGACTTTGGTGGGCAACCCCGTGGAAGGCCCGGCGCGTTGCACGTCGACGACCACGCAGGGGATTTCGGCCATGACGGCGTAGCCGAGGGCCTCCTGTTTCAGCGAAAAGCCGGGTCCGCTGGTGGCGGTCATGGCTTTGGCCCCGGCCAGGGAAGCGCCGCATACGGCGCACATGGAGGCGATTTCGTCTTCCATCTGGATGAAAGCGCCGCCGATGCGCGGCAGTTCGCGGGCCAGATGCTCGGCTATTTCCGTTGAGGGAGTTATGGGGTAACCCGCGAAAAACTTCAGGCCGGCATACAGGGCGCCGCGTACGCAGGCTTCGTTGCCCTGTACGAAATACGTTTTCCCGCCGTCACAGTCCATGCCGGGTTTCCTTGCCGGAACGGGCGGCTTTGCCGGATGGTCCGATCCGACCGGATGCTTCAGCCCTGCCGGACTGTTCAGACTTGCCGGGACTCCCGGTTTTGCCGGACTTTTCGGACTTTCGGCGCTTTACCGCCTCCGGGTCCACAGTTATCGCCAAGTCGGGACAGTAGAGTTCGCACAGGCCGCAAAGAACGCAGAGCCCGGCATCGACGGTACATTTTTCCCCGACCAGGCGCAACGCCTTGCGCGGACAAAAAGCGACACAGATGCCGCAGCCCTTGCACCACGCGATGTTGATTGCCGGTCCTTCCACCGCGCCTCCCGCGGCGCGCGCCGCCGTGTTTCGACAGCCGGAGCATGCTGTTGCCTGTTTCCATGCACCGCCGGCCCGGTCGCCGGCCGGTTCCGCTCCGGCATGTGTCCTCCCTGAAGGAAGAGGTTACTGTGAAAGTATGCTCGGCCGCACCGGGCGTCAAGCGGGAATGTCGCCCAGCGGGAATGTCGCCCGGAATCCACCGCACCCTTGCACGGCTTGAGGCGCAAGCCCCCGGCGAGGTCGAAAAAAATCTCGAAGCAAGCCCTTCATCTCCTTCTTGCTTCAAAATAGAGGGGCAGACCCGTGAGGCCTGTCGGGCCGGCGTCTTCGTTTCTTCTTCATACTTGAAAGGAAGCGTGAATTGATGCATGATCCATCCATCTCGTTGGTGATAGGTCACACTTGATAAATCAATCCTATCGTATTGTTTTTACAAACACAACGAGGTTTTTTCCTTTTTAGCGCGGTGAATCGCGGCCGTCCGAAATCTATGCATGGACCCGCCTCGCGGGAGGTTCCCGATGTCCCTGAATATCCGAAAATCCCTGCTCCAGCTCATATTTTCCGGCGCGTACATGAAACGCTGGAACGACAGGCTGCGTCCCGCCGAACTCATTGAAATCGATAAGCAGGCGCACAAAATGATCATCGCCTGGCTGCTCTGCCGCCTGTCCGGCTCGGGCCGCTCCCAGGCGGAACGCATCGCCCTGGAAGAAAAAGTCGTCGAAGGCGGCATCTTCGACTACCTCTTCCGCTTGGTCATCACCGACATCAAACCCCCGGTACTGGACCGCATCCGGGCCGATCCGGAACATTACCGGCTGCTCGCCGCCTGGGCCGCGGGTGAAATCGAATCGCGCATCCGCCCCCTGGACAACGCTTTTTTCCTCCGCTTCAAAGAGCACATCAACAACCCCGAGGCCGGGGGCGATGCCGCAGATATTCTGGGCGCCGCGCATACCCTGGCAAGCGCCTGGGAACTGCGCCTGCTCCTGACCGTCAACGACAGCTTCGACGAGGAAATCAAAGATATCGGCAAACAGTTCCGGCGCCGCACGGACGCCTACGCCCATGTGCCGGGGGTACCGGGCATGGCCGCCGTCTTCAACGGACGCGCGGGCGCAGACGCCGCATCCCTCGCCCGGCCGCCGTACCCCGGTGCCGGCGGGTCGCCGCCGTGTGCCGATGGACGGAATTCGGGCGTTGGGGGGGGGCAGCCGGGCGTTGCCGGGAGCGGTCTGCCGGCGCGCGCATGCGGACCGGAAACGGAATACGCGGCAGCCGCCCGCTTCGCCGCCCTTTGCGGCCGGCTGCGCTTCCAGAAACGTTGGTCCCAGGTGCCGCGCATCCCCGAAACCTCAGTCATGGGGCACATGTTCATCACCGCCTGCTACGCTTACTTCCTGAGCATGAGCCTGAACGCCTGCCCGGCCCGCCGCGTCAACAATTTCTTCACCGCCCTCTTTCACGACCTGCCCGAACTGCTGACCCGCGACATCATCTCCCCCGTGAAAAAATCCACAGCAGGCCTGGAACAACTGATCCGCGCCTACGAACAGGACGAACTCCAACGCAGGGTTCTCGGCCCCCTCGCCGCGGGCGGCTGCGCCCCCATTGCGGACCGGCTCTCTTATTATCTGGGGCTGGAAGCAGGCTCGGAATTTCAGGAATGCGTCATCCGCGACGGCAAAGTACAGGCCGTCTCCTTTGCCGAACTGCAAAGTAACGGCAATCGCGACGAACTGGACCCCAAAGACGGTGAAGCTCTAAAAATCTGCGATATCCTTGCCGCTTTCATTGAAGCCTACACGGCCATGCGCAACGGCATTACATCCGACCAGATACAGCAGTCCTTCTGGCGCATGCGCGAGCAAAATGCCGGACGTAAACTCGGAGACATCCACATCGGCGCGCTGTTCATGGATTTCGACTGAAAAAAAGCAGGCCGGGCGGCGTTGTCCGTCGGTCGCCCGGTGACCGCCTGTACGCAATGGAAAGCGCCGGTCTTGCCGCAGCCGCGTTCCGGCGGGATAACCAAAAAATTGAAACTTGAGGGAAGTATCCGGCGAGGCCCCTTCTTCAAAGAAAGCACGCGGCAATGGCGACGAGCATCAGCAGCGCCGGCGGCAGGCCGGCGAACAGGGCAAGGGGACGGGAAATGCCGAGCGCATTGCGGCAGCCGGTCAGCGTGGACACCAGGAACCACAGCGCCGCCAGAGGCGGGCCGACAAAGGGGACAATACACAGAACGAAAGGAGCCGGGGCATAGCAGACTACCTTGTAAATCAGCACGAAATCCGCCCGGTCCGGCGCGAAGACGCGCAGCATGACGCGGATGAAGCCTGCCGAGAAAAGCAGCACCAGCCCCAACGCAGCCGGCGCCGGAAGCAGCAGGAGAGGCAGGATCGTCCTGCCCGGAGGCAGGGGCAGAACGCCGGGCAACAACATTTCGGCGGCCAGAATCCAGGCCGACGAGCCGAGGATGCAGAAATAGCCTGCCAGCACAAAGAACAGGTACCCGAGGGCAGGCGACCACTCATTGCCCAGCGAAGAAAAAAATTCCGGACCTCTGAACATGACGCCGCGCAGGGTGGCCGTAAACCCGCCGACCCAGCCGTAAAGCGCCGGGTTTTCCCAAGGCACGCCGCCCGCACCGCCGGACCCCGCTCCACCGAGCCCCGCCCCGGCATCGTCGCCGGGCGCGTCGTCCGGAAACTCCCTGAGTCTGCCCAAATCGCGCTGCGGCGCCGCGCTGCGCGCATCGCGCAGCATGCGCAGGTCCTGTTCCACCCGCGCTTCGGGGTTCGGTCCTTCCTCGGAATAAGGGAAACGTGCGCGTTGCTCATTCCCCGAAGCATCGTCCGAGGACGGCGCATCCGGCAAAGGCGACAGCAAAAACGCATCCGCCGGCGCTCCTGCTGTGCCGGGGTCGGCACGGCTTACCGGTCGGCCGGGTATGCCTTCGCCTATCGGCGAAGTCCGGTCGGGTGCGGCGCTCTCAGCCCGACGCTCGGGG
>JAITEY010000162.1 GCA_031281815.1 Desulfovibrio sp.
AATACCGGCAAAGAGGACGCATGACGGAAAGCGCAAGCCCGGACGCCGCCTGCGGCGCTCTAACCATCAACGATATCATGAAGTTTCTCCCTCACCGCTACCCTTTCCTGATGGTGGACAGGGTCGTGAGCATGGCATACCCGCACAAGGTATCGGCCTACAAGAACGTCAGCATCAACGAGTCATTTTTTCAGGGACATTTTCCGGGGCTGCCGCTTATGCCCGGCGTGCTGATTGTCGAGGCTCTGGCCCAGGCAGGGGCTCTTCTGATTCTGCACGGATTGCAGGCGGATGCCCGCAGGGACAGTGTCTTTCTGTTCGCGGGCATTGAAGGCGTGCGTTTCAGAAAGCCGGTGATCCCCGGTGACCGCCTGGATCTGGAATGTGAATTGCTGAAACAGAAAATGCGACTCTGGAAAATGAGGGGCATTGCCTCGGTGGGCGGGGTTCCGGCCGCCGAAGCCGTGCTTACGGCTGCCGTCATGCCGCGGGGAGAGACGGCGTGAGCGCCGCGATCCATCCCTCGGCCTTTGTTTCGGATACGGCGGAAATCGGAGAACGGGTCGTCATCGGTCCCTGCGCTGTTGTCGAAGACGATGTGCGCATCGGCAGCGACTGCGAGATCCGGGCCTTTGCCTCCGTGGGCAGGCATACGCGCATGGGCAGCGGCAACATCGTGCACTCATATGCGTTTGTCGGCGGAATCCCGCAGGACCTCAAGTTCAGGGGCGAGGTATCACGCCTGGAAATCGGAGACAACAACAACTTCCGCGAGTTCTGCACCGTACACCGGGGCACGGACGGAGGCGGCGGCGTGACGCGCATCGGCAGCAACAATCTGATCATGGCATACTGTCATGTGGCGCATGACTGCATTTTGGGCGACAATATCGTCATGTCCAACAACGCCACCCTGGCCGGACATGTCCGGATTGCGGACCATGCCGTCTTGGGCGGGCTGTCGGCCGTGCATCAGTTTTCGCGCTTGGGCAGACATTCCTTTGTAGGCGGCATGACGGGCATAGCGCAGGATCTGCCGCCGTACATGACGGCCGTAGGCGTGCGCGGCGGCATACAGGGGCCGAACCTGGTCGGCCTGCGCCGTATGCGGCCGGCTCCCGCAGTGATTACGGCCGTGCGCTCGGCCTTCCGCCTTATCTGGCTTTCCGGCATGCCGCGCCGTGAGGCTTTGGAGCAAGCGACGGCAGAATTTGCGGAAGTTCCTGAAGTCATGGAAATTATTACTTTTATTCGGGAAAGTGAGCGCGGGGTACTCCATGCCGTACGCGCTGCGGAAGCGCGCGATGCCTGACGCGCCGGCCGTAACAGGCGCGGAAGAGCGCATCGGGATCATTGCCGGTTCCGGACAGTTTCCCTTCTTGGTCGCGCGGGGCGCAGCGGAGCGCGGACTCGGCGTCGTCATCTGCGGGATCGCCGGCAACGCGGACCCTGCTCTGGCTGAGTTCGCCGAAGATTTCGTCATGCTGCCCGTCGGGCAGTTGAACAAGCTCATCAAGTTTTTCAGGAGCCGCAAGGTCGGACGTCTGTGCATGGCAGGGGCCGTGAGCAAAGTCAAGGCGCTGGACATCAGGCCGGATTTCCGCGCTGCCGGTCTGATTATCAGACTGGCGGGCAAGGGAGACGACGCTTTGCTCCGCGCCGTAGCCGACATCCTGCAGGGCGAAGGATTCAGCGTGGTGCGCCCGGACGACCTGGCGCCGGAACTGCGTTGCTCTCCCGGCGTACTCGGCAAAATTCAGCCCGATGCGTACACCAGCAGGGACGTGGAATTCGGAATCACAATCGCCGAAAACATCGGCGCTATGGACATCGGGCAATGCGTGGCGGTGCGCCGGGGCATCGTTGTGGCGGTTGAGGCCGTCGAAGGCACGGACGCGACGCTGATTCGGGGCGGACAACTGGGAGGAGCGGGCTGCACGGCGGTCAAGGTGTTGAAGCCCGGACAGGACAAGCGCATGGACTTGCCCTCCGTAGGCGCGGGCACACTAAAGATAATGGCCCGCTACAAGTACGCATGTCTTGCCTTTGATGCGCGGGGGACACTGTTTTTCGACAGGGAGGCCGCTCTGGCCGAGGCCGATACGGCCGGCATCGCCGTGGTCGCGTTCTGATGCCGGAAATTTTTTGATAATCCGGAAGAAATTATTCCATTTTTCTCAATATCTGTCTATATTGCTTCTGACGGAGACGCGGATTAATTCCATTTCTCGATAAAATGTGCCTTAAGGAGTTGTTCATTGATTATCTTAACATTTATACGATAGGTTCCCGATAATTCCACTGTGGTTAGGGAGTAATCTGTAAATGTTATTTATGAACAATTCCTAACTTTCCGCGGGAAACGGAACAGCACAGAGCGGCACAACAGGAGGGGACAAGCGTGAAACGCGAAGATCTCCCTGCGCCCCGGCACCACCGCTGCGATGCGGACGGTGTTTACATCATGCCGCACACAGACGGCGGGAGCCGCGCGCGGCAGGCAATACGCTTTTTCATTGCCGCCCTGCTGCTGCCCCTACTGTCTGCCGGGGCCGCTAGGCAAAGTTCCGCCCCGAGTCTGACGGAAGCCGAAAAGAAATTCATCCGCAACCACCCTGTTATCCTTGTAGGCATCGATCCGAACTTTGCCCCCTTTGAATTTTTGGACAGCCGGGGGGATTACGTCGGCATCGCACCGGACTATCTCGCCTTGATCCGCGAAAAAACCGGCCTCCGCTTCGTGCCTGCCTTGGATGTTCCCTACGCCGAGGCGCAGGAAAAAGTGACGGCCGGTGAACTCGACCTGCTTCCCACCTTGGGCTGGACTCCTGAACGGGAAAAGAAATTCCTGCTCACGCGGCGTTACTATGAATACAAGCTGGCTCTGGTAGTGCGGGAAGACAGCCCCGTCAAAAGCATCGACGATTTTCGCGGACAACCCGTCGCGGTGCAGGGGAACACATCCAACGCGCAATTTGCCTTTTCCACCCTTCAGGCAGGCCTCAGTCTGTATGCGTCGGAAGAAGATGCACTCCTGGCTGTCGCAGACGGCAGGGAGACAGCCATGCTCGGCTATCTGCCTACCGTTTTGTACGCAATCCGGAATCTGGGCTTGTCCAACCTGAACTACATCACCTTTGCCTCGCACAACAACAACGGCTTCTGTATGGGCGTGCGGACCGACCTGCCGGAGTTGCGCGACATTCTGGAAAAGACGCTTACGGCGATCACTCCGTCTGAAAAGGCCGCAATACAGAGTCGCTGGATCCGCGTGAGCGGCGTTGGCGACGCCGGTGAAAGACAGCGAATTCGGTATCTTGCAGGCGCGTCTGCCGCCCTCCTGCTTGCCATGGCGACTTTTATCGTATTGAAAATTTACAGCCACAGAAAAAAAATCGCCCTGCATAGGCAGAATGAAAGCATGCTGCAGGAGATGGTCCGGCAACGCACCGAAGACCTGCAAAACCAAACCCGACTGGCAGTGGAAGCTTCCCATGCCAAAAGCTCCTTCCTGGCCAAGATGAGCCACGAGATACGCACGCCCATGAATGTCGTCGTCGGCCTTGCGGAAGTGCTGCTCCGGCGCGACTTGCCCGCGGACGCTGCAAAAGAGGTCCGGCACATCAAGCAGGCCGGGATCAGCTTACTTTCCATTATCAACGATATTCTTGATTTCTCGAAAATTGAAGCGGGCAAGATGGATATCGCCGATGCGGAGTATTCGTTCAGCACCCTGATCCGCGACGTGGAAGACATCATCCGGTTCAGAATCGCCGACAAGCCCGTGGACTTCACCACCCGCATCGACGCCGGTTTGCCCGACAAGCTGCGCGGCGATATTAACCGCGTCAGGCAGATACTGCTGAATCTCCTCGGCAACGCGGTCAAGTATACCCGCCGGGGGTCCGTCACCTTTTCCGTTTCCGGCACAATGCCGGGGGACGGAACAATACGCCTTTCTTTCGAAGTGGCCGATACGGGGATCGGTATCAGGCAGGAAGACATGGGGGAGCTGTTCAACAGCTTCAGGCGGATTGATGTCCAAAGCCATCGGGATATTGAAGGAACAGGTCTCGGGTTGACCATAACCCGCAGCCTGTGCAGGGCCATGGGCGGCGACGTCTCGGCGACCAGCGAATACGGGAAA
>JAITEY010000195.1 GCA_031281815.1 Desulfovibrio sp.
ACTATAAAAAAATTAATATACTGAAATTATTAGATATATTTTTTAGGAAGATGCATAAAAAGGCAAATAAGGCGGTTTCCGATGCGGTTTTTATGCGTGCCTTGTTAGACATGGGCTAACGCAAAAAGCCCCGCCGAAGCGGGGCCGAAGTGAACGGAGAGAATCTGACAGGGTTTAGGCTTGGCTCATGAGTTTCCCGCCTTCGCGGTTACCGTTTTTTTCGACCTCGCCGGGAGCTTGCGCCTCAATCCGTGCAAAGAGGTGGTGGATTCCGGGCAACATTCTCTCTTGTTATTTTTACTGCTTGATACTAGACAGGGGGCATGGATGCCGTTGATTACCCTGCCGGCGTCGTCACGGCCGGAGGAACAAGTTCCCGTCTGGGCCGGGACAAAGCTTTATTGCGCCTGCATCCGGACGGACCGGATATCTTGGGCCGGACCGCCGCCCTGCTCGGAGATATCCTAGGCAATGTGCTCATTGTCGGACGGGAACACCCCGACTATCCCTGGATTCCCGACGACCGTCCGAACCTCGGTCCCGCCGGCGGCACGGCCTCGGCCCTGCGCCGTTGCGGGCGCGCCTGCCTCGTACTCCCCTGCGATATGCCGTTCATCGACGCCGCGACCCTGCACCGGTTGCTTACGGCCCGGACGCAACGCCCGACGGACGCCGTGCTGACCGCCTTCAGCCGCGGCGACAACGAACGCCATACAGCCCTGCCCGGCATTTATGAGCCGGGTGCGCTGCCTTTTCTGGAACAAGGGCTGCTCGCGGGTCAGGCGGCGCTCGTGCGCCTGATCCCGCAAAACCTGATCCATCGCATCGCGTACACCTTGGAGGAAGCCTTGCCGCTGTTCACCGTCAACTATCCCGCCGATCTGGCGCTGGCTCTTGCCTTTGTACGGGCGCAGGCCCGGCGCGCCGGAGTCAGAATACGCCGCGCAGGCCGCGCTGTCTGAGGGCCGCGTCGCAGGTGCCGAGATGATACATGCTGTGCGAAGCAATCAGGGCCAGCGTTCCGGCATGGGTCATGTCGCGTCCCATACGTTCCGAAAGCCCTTCGTTTTTTTCGGCCAGAGCGCCGTCGTCCAACGCCTGCGCGTAACGCAGCACCCAGTCTTGCTCCTTGAGCACAAACTCCTTCACCGTCTGCCGGGAAGGGGTTTCCTTGGACACTTCGTTCAGATTGGCCACAGCGGGAGGGAACAACGTGTCGCCGGCCGGGTCGTCGCGTTGCCTCAGGAAAAAGTTCACGGCGGCGAAACAGTGGTAGCATTGTTGCCAAATCGGCCAGCCGCCGAATTTTTCCGTCCAGACCGCATCGGGACAACGGTCCGTGAACTCGTTTATCAGGTCGAAAGCGTGCCGGACGGCACCGAGCAGGCTGTCGCGGAGAATGACGGGCATAAGCGCCTCCTTATGAAAACACTGTTATTCGAAACGCGACGCGGTGACGATAAGCACGGAATCCACAGGCACATCCCCATGTTCGCCCATAGTCCGCACACGGATTTTTTCAATCTTGTCCACGACATCCATGCCGTCGATCACCTTCCCGAAAACGCAGTAGCCGAAACCCTCCCTGTCGGCCATCCTGTAATCCAGCCCGTTGTTGTCGACGGTGTTGATAAAGAACTGGGCGCTCGCGCTGTGCGGGTCGGAGGTCCTGGCCATGGCCAGACTGCCGCGCGCGTTCGTCAGCCCGTTGGCTGCCTCGTTGACGACAGGCGGCCGCGTCGCCTTTTCTTCCAGACGCATGGTCATGCCGCCGCCCTGAATCATGAAACCCTTGATGACGCGGTGGAAAATCGTGCCGCTGTAAAAGCCGTCGTCCACATAACGCAAAAAGTTCTCCACCGTTGCCGGCGCCTTGTCGGGAAAAAGTTCAAGCAGTATGTCTCCCGACGAGGTTTCCAGCAGAACAAGAGGATTTTCCAAAGCGCGACCTCCTTGTAAACAGGATTGTTAATTTCACGGCGTAACGTCCGGACTGCCGACATCCTGACTGAGCCCGCTCCGCCCAGTGTGAGAAGCAAGTGTACCCCGTGGGTGTATTTTCGGCAAGCCCGGAACGCTTTCAGCCATCCCGCAACGCTTTCAGCCATCCCGGAACGCTTTCAGCCATACAGGAACGCTTTCAGCCATATCGGAACTCTCTCAAACCATCCAGGAACGCTTTCAGACCATAGAAGGAAATTATGATGAACAACACGCCGACAGCGGAAGCACGGGAAGGCGAGGTCCTCTGCTTCCATCGGGTTTCCTACGGGGAAACGGACTGCATGGGAGTACTTTATTATGCGGAATACCTGCATATTTTTGAACGCGCCCGCACAGCGTTCACCCATGCCCGAGGCCTGAGCTACAAAGAAGTGGAAGCGCGCGGCATTTACCTGCCTGTGCGCGAGGCCCTTTGCCGCTACCGAAGCCCCGCCCGCTACGACGATCTGCTCACGGCGGCCTGTCGGGTCGACAAGCCGCGCCGCGCCTCCTTTACCTTTGCCTACCGCATTCTCGATGAAACCGGTACAGCGCTTCTGGCCGAAGGATGGACCGAACATGCCTGTACAGACGCCCGCGGCAAACCCGTCGCCGCCCCGGACTGGTTCAGACGGGCATTTTTCCCGCCCGCGTAACCGGCATACTGGACCGTGATGAACGCAACCCCGGCGCGCCGCTTGAGACAATGTTTTTCGCACCGCGTGACGAGGTCGGATTCAACCTTGACAAGGCGACGCGTGCTTGACAAGCTGTCAGGGACTTGACAACATGCCATTAACTTGACAGTCGGCTTGCGTGGGATCCGTACCGGGATTTTCAGCGCGGAGGGGACATGGAGTCTACGGAAAGCAGCATCTTGGGGCAAAATACCTCACTCGCGGGTGTGTTTCGCACCTTGCGCAAGGTGGCGCCGACAGACAGCACCGTACTGGTGACCGGAGAATCGGGAACAGGCAAGGAACTGCTGGTGCGTGCCCTGCATCGGCTCAGTCCGCGCCGCGACAACGCCTTTGTGCCCATCAACTGCGGGGCCATTCCCGCGGAACTCCTGGAATCGGAACTCTTCGGCCATGAGAAAGGGGCGTTTACGCACGCCATCCGCACGCGCCCGGGCCGCTTCGAGATGGCCGAAGGCGGCACCGTATTCCTGGACGAGATAGGCGAAATGAATATTTCCCTGCAGGTCAAAATTCTACGCGTGCTGCAGGAGCGGGAAATCGAGCGCGTCGGCGGGCTCGGCGCGAAAAAGGTGGACGTGCGGGTCGTCGCCGCCACCAACAGAAACCTAGAGGAAGAAGTGGCTGCGGGGCGTTTCCGCGAGGATCTGTATTACCGCCTCAACGTCATTCCCCTGCACCTGCCTGCCCTGCGGGAACGCGGAGAAGACGTCATTCTGCTCGCCGAATATTTCCTGCGGCGATTCTGCGCCAAGAAAAAGCGATCTGTGCTGAGCATCGGCCCGGAGGCGCGGCGTATATTGGAGCTTTACCTTTGGCCGGGCAACGTGCGTGAGTTGGAAAACCTCGCCGAGCGCCTGTCCGTGCTGTGCGACGGGGACAGCATAAGCGTTGCCGACCTGCCGGACAAGATCCGTTCCGCCGCCGGCAACGCCGGCGATTTGCCGCCTTTGAGCGCGCCGCAGCCGACCTCGCCGCGCTCGGGCTTCCCCTGGCCTACAATGGCCGACCTGCGGGAACGGAACATGGGGCTAAAGGAATATATCGACACGGCCGAAGAGAAATTGTTGCTGGAAGCCCTGGAATTGGCGCAGGGCGTGAAAAATCAGGCGGCGGAACTGCTCGGCATCAAACGCACCACACTGATTGAAAAACTGAAAAAGCGGAATATGGAATGAGTGCGGGCCTGAAGGCGCCGCGGAGAAAGCGACATGGCAGAGACGGCGCAGCGTCTGCGGCGCAAGAATAAAGGCTGTACGACCGGCATCCCCTACGGTGTCCGGGAAAGGCGCGGGCAGAGCGCGGGTAACGCCGTCGCGTATCTTGCCGCGACAAGGCCGGGTTCTTCCACGAATTCCGCAGTGTTGCGCACGTGCCTTGCGACTGCGCGGGCGCATGCAAGCCCGGCCTCGTCTTGCGCCCGCTTGCGCGTGGAAATGTATCGTGCGGTTGCGCGTGCGTGGACGGCGTGTTTTTCTGTTGCGTGGGCATGGTCGGCGGCTGCGCGGTCGTTTCCGGGGCAGGCGCTCGGCATCCTCGTCCTTCTGTGCGCGTTGCAGTCGCCTGTTCCGGCCGGGGCGGCAACCTTGGAATGGAAGGTCCTGCCCGACCGGGAACGGATAACCATGCGCCTCGGTCCCACAGACGGCATGGCGGGACGCGTTGACCGCGTGGCGCCGAATGCCGTGCTCGTTCCCTTTACCTCCATGCCGCCCGGCCTGTTGATCAACGATACCCCCGAAGACGCGAAACTCTTTCAAAAAACCATGGCTATGGGCCGCGCTCTGGCCATCGTAACCCAGACGCCGGAATTCGGTTTTATGGTCAGCGGACAAAGCCCGTCCGAACTGGTCATTGATTTTTTCTCCAACCCTTTGGGCGTACGCTGGAAGCGCACCGCTCCCGCCACGGTATCGGAAATTGCTCCGGACAGGGCCTTACAGCCCATCAGCCCGCCGGACGCCGTGACCGAAGCCCTGCGCACGGACCCCGGAGGACTGGGCGCGCAATCCAGATCCCTCGCGGAAGCAGCCGGACGCGCCGACAACGGAGACAGGCTGCCGCCCGCCGCTGCGCCGCCTCCTGTCGCATCGCCTGCTCCCGTTCCGCCGCCTGCGCTCTCCGCCGCAACGCCTCCGGCCGCGCCTGCCGCTGCAACACCGCCTGCCGGGTCGCCCGGAGCCTCTGCCGCCGTTCAACTTCCAGTCAGCGTCAGCCCCACTGCGCCGCCTCCTGCCCCGCCTGCCGCTGCAGGACAGCCTGCCGCGCCTGCCGCTGCGTTACCTGCCGGACCTCTTGCCGTTCCGCCGTCCGTCGCGCCGCCCCCGGTTTCGCCGCCCGCCGCGCCGTCGTCGTCCGCGGCGGTTTCCGCTCCGGTTCCGACGGCAAGCGCATCCTTGGTTCCTCCTAATTCCGGCGCAACGGCAACCCCGAGCACTCCCGTGCCGACCCTGCTCGGTACGCCTGAACACGCGCTCAGAGCCACGCGCATGGGCGCAGCCCCGCCGCCTGTAGTTCCCCGCAGGTCCGAACTGCCCGGCCCGGACGGCAACGCCGCTCCGCTCCGCCCCGGCGCTGCAGAAGCAGGAGATCAGCCGTCTTCGGCCGACCGACCCTTTCAACTCTATCTCCCCCCCCTGCCGGCGCCGGAAGCCGCCCCATCGGCCGCGCCTTCATCCGTGCAGGCACAAGCGCAGCAATCATCCGCGTCCGCGCAGGTGCAAACGCAGCAAACGTCCGCGCCCGCGCAAAGCCCGGCTCCTCAAGTTCTCGTGCAGCCCTCCGCACAGGTTCAAGCGCCGCCGGCGCTTGCGTCCGCTCAAGGACAAGTCCCCGCGCAAAGCCCGGCTCCTCAAGTTCCCGTGCAGTCCCCCGCACAGGTTCAAGCGCCGCCGGCGCAGGCACAGGTGCCCCTTGCCCCCGCGTACGACCCGGTACAAAGGCCTGCTTCCGCTCAAGGACAAATGCCCGCGCAGAGCCCGGTTCCCCAAGCCCCCTTACAGGCGCAGGGTACGCAGTCTTCCGCACAGCCTGAGGCACGGCAATCCCCCGCACCGACGCAGGTTCAGGCGCCCCTGACACCGCCCCCCGGCATAGGTGTGCCTGCCCGTAACAGCGTGTACTCCGGCAGCATTAACGTCGGAGGCCCGGAAAGCATTGCCGCCGGCTCTTATCAGGCGGGCGCGGGCGACCCGCAGGGCGCGCTCGCGCCCGGGACGGTGCGGGGAGAACTTCCCGCCGCAGGCGGAACGCCTTCCGCGTCCGCGCCGCAGCCCCAAGCCGCGCAAACGCAGGGCGCACAGTCGGCAATCCCGATCCCTACAGCGCAAACGCAGGGCGCGCAGCCCGCAATCTCGACCCCGGCCGCGCAGACGCAGGGCGCGCAACCGGCTCAAGACGGAGCAGCAGTCATCGTTTACACCGACGACAAAGGCAATCCCGTCGAGCCGCCGCCGGAATATTCCGTGGTACATCCGCAGATAGTGGAACATATGAAAGCGGGCGAATTCAAGGAAGCCCTGGCCGCCGTCGACGACTTGCTGGAAAGAGCGACCCTGAACCACGAACAGCGGGGGAATTTGCTGCACGCCCGCTCGGAAACGCTCTTTGCCCTGAACAAGGACGCCGTCCCCGAGCATTTTCAGGAGCTTTACGATGCGGCGGTGAAGGCCGTGCACTATGATCCGGACTCGCGTCTCAACGGGGCGGAATACCTGCGCCTCGGCTACATGAACCTGCGCATGAACAACCCGGCCGAGGCCGAGGCGAATTTCAACATGGTGCGCAGGCGTTTCCCGGATATGGACAACGTGGCCCTGACCCACTACTACTGGGGAGATTACCATTACGGTCGCAACGAGCTGCAAAAGGCCGCCGACCAGTTTCAACACATGATCCGTGAATTCCCCAACAGCCGCTATACGCGCGAGGCATCCATCGGTCTGGCGCGTTCCCTGTACCGTATGGGCTATTACGACCAAGCCTGGAGCGTTGTCGATTACATAAACCGGCGCTGGGAACATTTTTACATCCAGTATCCGCCTTTTCTGAATATGACGGCGGACACCGCCTACCGCTTGGGCAACAAGGAAGATGCGCTGAAAAATTACTGGCTCTACGTCAACCTGGAGCCGTTCGGGAAGGAAGCGGACATCATCCTGACCCGCATAGGCGACATTTATTCCGGAAAAAACGAGAAAAAGGCGGCGCGTGAAGCCTACCTGGAAAGCGCGTTGCGTTACCCGGACAAGGACGGCGGACTGGTGGCCATGATGCGCATGGCCGAGGAAGGTATCCACGACAACCCGACTGTGGCGGACATGTTCACGGTGTTTGAGGGGCCTTTCAATCTGACTCCGCAGGAAGTGTATCAGACGATTATCGAAAAACATCCGGACAGTTCGCTGGTCCCCGTGGCGGAGATGAAGCTGGCCCTGTGGCACCTGTGGAACAAAGATTATGACAAGACCTTGGAATTGCTCAGCGATTTTTTGAAAAAGCATCCTGAACACGAACTGGCCCCGCGCGCGCGGGAGATAGCGCAACAGGCCTTTGCCGTGCTGGCGGCGGAAGGAGCGGTGGAAGGCCGCGGCACAATGCTGCGCGAGTTGTGGGAACGCTATCCCATAGTGCGCACGGACCCCGAAGCGATGAATCCCGAGAGCCGCCTTGCCCTTGCCCTGAGTTACCGAAGCCAGGGCAAGCCGGACGAGGCGCTGCGGCTTGTCGAGCCGTTTTTCCTGGGCGATATGCTCCCCGGATACTCGGACACGGCCTTGAGCATGGTACTCGGCATATACCTGCAGTACGAGCAGTGGAATGCGGTCAAGGAAGTCGCCAAACGCGTTGAATTCTGGAACCTGCCCGCGGAAAACAAGCGGCAGCTCGACTATGCCGCGGCTCTGGCCGAGGAGAACCTCGGAGAAACGGAAGCCGCCGCAGAGCGCTGGCAGCGGCTGTACGACTCCGGCGCGCTGTCTCCGGCCCAGCATGCCTATGCGGCGTTTTTTCTGACCATGGGCGCGGAGCGCGGACGCCGGCTCGAGCAGACCTATCATCTCGGACGCGAGGCGTTGAGCGGGCTGGAAGCGCTGATGCAGCGTGCGCCCGATCCCGCGGACGCGGCCAAAATCCGCACCCTGCTGGCCTCGCTCATGGACGTGACGGAAAGCGCGGGTCGCCTGCGCGAGTCCCTGGCATACGCGGACCGCTACATGAACAGTCTTCCTGAAGGAGACCCCGAGCGCCTGGCCGTGCGCTACCGCATTGCCCGCATCCACAAAAGCCAAGGCGATGCCGAAGCCTGGAAAACCATGCTGACGGCGATTGCGGCCGAATCTCCCGATTCCGTGTACGGCAAGCTCGCCGCCTCGGAACTCAAGGCCGCAGCCATCGCCGAGGACGCGGCCCGTTATTCGCCGACCGGACGGCTGTGATGCGGCTTGTCCGCCCTACTCGCGCAGAATTGCCTTCTCAATGACGACCGGCTCCGTCGGTACGTTTTCGTAAGGTCCCATGGTGCGGGTCGGCGTTTTTTCAACGGCGTCCACAACGCTCTTGCCGCCGATGACCCTGCCGAACACGCAGTAGCCCCAGCCGTTGCCCGACGGCGCTTTGTGATTGAGAAAGCCGTTGTCCTTGGTGTTGATGAAGAACTGCGCCGTTGCCGAATGCGGGTCCGAGGTCCGGGCCATGGCTACGCTGTATTTGTCGTTGGGCAGCTTGTTCCCCGCTTCATTTTTGATGGGCGGACGCGTCTTTTTTTCGACCATTTTCACCGTCAACCCTCCGCCCTGAATCATAAAGCCGGGGATGACCCGGTGGAACACGGTTCCGTCATAAAAACCTTCTTCGACATAGCTGCGGAAATTGGCCGCCGTGACCGGCGCCTTGTCGAAATTCAATTCCACGACGATGACGCCTTTGTTCGTATGCAGTTCGACGATATTGCGTTCCTTGGGGGACTCCGCGGCGTGGGCCGCAAACGCGCTCAGGACGAGGAGGACGAGGGCCGGGAAAAGTACGCGTAGGTAGTGCATGGCGGCTCCGATATTCTTGCATTGAGTGGTCATGATGCGGCAACCTACAGCGAAACGGTCGTGGAGGCAACGCCCCCGGAAGATGCCGGACCGTTCGCCTGCCGCGCGGCCTTCACGTCGGGCAGATGCAGGCTGAGCTGAGGATAGGGGATTTCTATACCGTGTTCGGCAAAGGCGCGTTCAATGCCGAAGCGCAGTTCCGAGAGGGTCGCGCCGGCATTGTTCAAGTCGTCGATGAACACGTTGAGGGTGAACTCCAGGGCGCTGTCGCCGAAATTGCTGAACAGGACGGCCGGTTCGGGAAAGGTGAGCACATGCGGATGCAGGCGGGCCTGCTCAATGAGCAGGGCGGACACCGCCGCGCCGTCGCTTCCGTAGGCCGCGCCGACGACGATGCTGCGGCGCACCATGCGGTTGTGCCGGGTCCAGTTGGTGAACTGCCCGGACATGACGGCCGAATTAGGCACATACACAAGGGCGCGCTCAGGGGTTTCAATGACCGTGCAGCGGATGCCGACGGCCCGCACCGTGCCGGCCGTGCCTCCCGCTTCCACATAGTCGCCGACCAGAATGGTCCGGCCGAAAATCAGCATGAGCCCGCTGATCAGGTTGTTGAAAATGTTCTGCATGCCGAAACCGACGCCTACGGAAAAGCCGCCGGCCACAACGGCCAGGCTGGTGAAATCCACACCGAGGATGCTCAGGGCGATGAAAGCGAACAGCGTCCAGAGTCCGTAACCGAGCATGGTGCGCAGCGGCGGTATGACCCCGCGTTCGATATCCGGCGCCCGGTCCGGCAGATGGTCCAGTGTGGCTTTGCCCAAGCGGATGAAGGAGCGGCAGAGAAAATACAGCAGGACAATAATCAGTATCCGCGACAAATCCATCGACACGCCGCCCAGGCTGTAGTCGGCGAACAAAAAGTGCAGGCTTATGTAACTCGCCCCCGGCACGGCCGGGAGCCAGGGCAGGGTGCAGAACAGGGCCGCCGTCCAGGCCGCGGGCACGGCGAGCGCCTCGGCGGCGGCATTGGCCAGCGGCGCCGTTTCTTTGTCGAACAGGCGGTCCGCAACCTTTTCCAGCAGGTGGGACAGTGAGGAGCCGACGGTTATGACGGCGGCCAAGGCGAAGTAACCCATGAAGACCAACACGGCCGGACGCGCATAACCGCCCAGAGAAAAGGCGATGCCGGCCGCGCCGCACCAGAAAGCGCCTCCGAGCAGCAGACGTTCCTGCACAGGCGGTTTTTCCGCGCTTTTCCGCCGTGTCAGAACGAGGCGCACCAGAAAAAGAACGGAGCAGATATCCCAGACCGGTCCGAAGAGGCGGGGGGGCAGGTCGAAAAAGAGCAGCAACGCGCCTGCGGCGGCGAGAGGATACATGAGCCGGAGCGGGTCAATCGTCGCTTCCGGTTCCTGAATGCGTCGCAGGCGGCAGCCCAGGGAAACGACGCCCGATATCAGCTCCAGAGCGCCGAGCAGTCCGAGGGCCGGGTAAAAAGCGCTGCGCGGGTTGCCCGCCGCGACGGCCAACGCCAAGCCCAGGCCGATGCGGGGCCAGGTGCGCGTCAGCAGCCCCCGGCACACGGCGGCCTGCTCCGCGGGCAGGGCAGCCGCCGCCCGCAGACAGAGAAACGCAACCAAAAGCGCGGCAAAGACAACGCCGGCAAAAGGTGCGGCGACATTCATCCAGTCCGCGAAGGTCAAAGGGAAGGCGCGGGTCAGGCGTCTGCCCAGCAGGGCGGTTATGTCGGACGGGACCAGAGGTTCATCGTCCGCCGGGTTCAGGTAATAGTCGTGCCAGATATCGGCCATGCCCGCTTCGATGTCGTCCGCTGCCTGGTTTATCTGGTCCCGCACGCTTTCGGCCGGCGCCAGCAGCCTGCCGGTCAGCGTGAATGCCGTGTTCAGGGCTTTGCGCGCTTCGTTCAGGGAGGCGGAATAGCGTTGCAGTTGTTCCGCTTCGCCGGGGGGCAGGGCGGCGCGTTGGGCGGTAAAGGCGTCGAGGTCCTTGCGCAGGGCGTTGAGTTCGTCCCGGCGGCGGCTCACGGTGGCGGCTATGCGTTCCAGGGGGGCGGTCAGGGCCGTTATATCCCGGCGCAGGGCGCGCATTTGCATGGCCAGGACCAACTGGTCGGTCGGATGCCCGCGCGATGCCTGGAACAGCCCGGACAGACGGGTAAAGGAGGCCCGCAACGCGCGCAGTTTTTCCGGAACGCCTTGGGAATGTTCCTCGGCGCTGCGTTGCAGGGCGACGGCTTCTTCCACCATGGCGGCCATATCCCCGACGCGCGTGCTCCAGAGCAGGGCCGCGCCGGCGTCGCCGGCGTCGACCGGTTGTGCGGCCGGCACCGCCGGCGGAGGAGAAGCTTCCGGCGCGGAAGACGGCGCGGCGGACGCAAACAGAACACAGGCCGGCACAAGGACAAGCGCCGTCAGGCCGGCGCGTAAAAGTACGCGCGCCGCCGAACGGACGCGGCAAACCGGATGGGCGCGGAAAATCGAAATAACGCTGTACGGCATGGCGGCCTGCTCCCGCAGCGCGCGGAAATCCGAAAAAAACCGGCACGGCATGGCTGTCTGCTCCCGCAGTGAAGGTGTTTTCTCTCTTTGAGCATATTTAGCCGCGCTTGCCAAGCCACCGGCGGCGCTTGCGGCGCTGCTCCGCCCGGTGTAAGCCGTCTGACGGGCATCAACGCACAACTCGACGCCGGCAAAAAAAAGACGGGACGTTCCAAAAATTTTCGGCCCCTGCGCGGTCTGCGGCACACCTTCGCCGGCGTAAGGCGGCAGCCTTTGCGGTAGCCTTTCAGGAAACCGCAAGCGAGGCATGAGCCGTGCCCCGGGGCTTATAAAAAGGAGCAATGATGAACGCGCAAGTCAAGGCCGACCCCAAGCTGACAGAGGCGTTTACCCTGATGTGGGCGACATACCCTGCCCCCGCCTCTCTTGTTCACAAGAGCCGAACCATTATCGCAGTCAATGAAGCCTGCCGAACGGGCGGCAGGCAACCCGGAATGCGTTGCGCCGAATGGGGTGCTCCCGACAGACACCAAGGTTGCCGCGCGAACCACGCGCTCAGGGAACAGAAGGCATTCCACAAGGAAGTCCGCGGCGCCGGCGGCGTATTTCGAGTCTACTGGTTGCCCGTTCCCGATTATCCCGACTTTTATGTCCATTTTACAACTGAAACAATCAATCTCGATGCATGATGATAAGGAGAACGCCGTGCCTTATGTGAACATCAAAGTGACGGGCGGAAGCGAAGCGCCCACGGAAGAGCAGAAAAACGAACTCATCAAAGGCGTTACCGACCTCTTGGTCAGAGTTCTGAATAAAAACCCGGCCGCAACAGTTGTGGTCATTGATGAAGTTCCGATGGAAAACTGGGGAATCGACGGCGAATCTGTCCCGGTACGCAGGAAGAAGCAGGCTCAAACTGCCGGTTGACGCCGAAGTCCGGATGCCTCCGGTTCCAGGATTTTGCCCCAACGCGGGAAGACGTGCCTCAGGGGCGCGGCTCCCCGCTCAAGCGCACGAAAATGTCCCTGCCGTATATCGTTATACGGAATAGGTAGTTCTCACAGTTTTTGACAGTCCGGTATACATGCCCGGAACTGTTTATCCGCATCGACGGCAAAGGCGGCCTGCAACGACATTTCAGGACGTGAATCTTTTACATAGCGCAATGTGCAGAAAAACAGTACCCTGAGTCCGCCTCAATCAAAAATCTCCCTGAAAGGAAAAATTACAAACCCTAAAGGAATGTTTGATGAATTTGAGCGTTTTTCCCCGGCGCGGCTATGTACGTACTCCCACACCCCTTGAACCGGCCCCGAAACTCAGCGAACTCCTGGGCGGCCCGAACATCTACCTGAAACGCGACGACCTGCTGCCCGGCGCAGGCGGCGGCAACAAGACGCGAAAACTGGATTTCCTCATGGCCGAAGCTCTGAAGCAGAAGGCCGACAGCGTCGTCACCTGCGGCGCCGTGCAGTCCAACCATTGCCGTCTGACGGCCGGCGCCGCGGCGCACGAGGGTCTTGAATGCCTGCTCGTCCTTGAAGAGCGCGTCCCGGACAGCTACAAGCCGTGGGCTTCCGGCAACAATCTGCTGTTTCATCTCCTCGGGGTGTCGTCCATACGCGTGGTTCCCGGCGGTTCCGACATGGACGCGGAAACGGCAAAAAGCGCTGACGCCCTGCGCGCCGCAGGCAAAAATCCTTACGTCATACCCGGGGGGGCGTCGAATCCCTTGGGAGCGCTGGGTTATGCGGCCTGTGCCGAAGAACTGCTGCAGCAGTGCTTTTTTCTCGGGCTGCGCCCGGACGCGGTTGTCGTCGCGTCGGGCAGTGCGGGCACGCATGCCGGTCTGCTGGCCGGTTTTGCCGGATGCAACGCCCGCGTTGCCGTGCACGGCATCAGCGTCAACCGCCCGCGCGCCGCGCAGGAGGACAAGGTCTGCTCCCTGGCCGAAAAAACGGCGGAACTCGCGGGCCGGAGCAACCTGATTGCCCGCGGGGACGTCACGGTTCACGACGACTACGTCGGCCCCGGATACTCCCTCCCTACGGCGGGCATGCGCGAGGCCGTCACCCTGACGGCACGGACCGAAGGCGTGCTGCTGGACCCCGTGTACACCGGCAAAGCCATGGCAGGACTTATCGACCTTGTCCGCAAAGGCGTGTTCCGCAAAGGACAGGATGTCGTTTTCATGCATACCGGCGGCAGTCCTGCCTTGTACGTTTACGCGGACGAATTCCTGACGGCGCGGGAAGGAGGCGTGGAAAAAACGGATTAGGCACTGTCCGGGCCGGCCTTGATGTAATGTTCACATGAGGAAGCAGTATGGCGACACATGCGGTCACGGGGGCATTCGGCTTTACAGGCCGCTATATTGCGAAGCGGCTTCTGGATGCGGGGGAAACAGTCGTTACCCTGACCAACTCGCCGGACAGACCGAGTCCCTTCAGAGGAAAGATCGCGGCGCACCCTTTCCGGTTCGACGATGCGGACGCTATGGCAAAGAGCCTCGCCGGGGTGGATATCTTGTACAACACCTATTGGGTGCGGTTCAACCGGGCGGGTTTGTTCAACCACAGCGATGCCGTGCATAACACGAAAGCCCTGTTTGATGCCGCGAAGGCCGCCGGCGTGGGGCGAATCGTGCATGTGAGCATCACCAACGCTGATGAATCCTCGCATCTTCAGTACATTCGGGGCAAAGGACACCTTGAGCGACTGCTGCGGGAATCCGGCATGTCGTATGCCGTTGTTCGCCCGGCCGTGCTGTTCGGCCCCGAAGACATCCTCATCAACAACATTGCCTGGGCGCTTCGCCGATTCCCCGTGTTTGCCGTGTTCGGAGACGGACGGTACCATATCCGGCCCGTTTATGTGGACGATCTGGCGGAACTGATGCTTGAGCGAGGCAAGGCAACGGATAACGGCATCGTCGATGCGTTGGGGCCGGAGGATTTTTCCTTTAGGGAACTTGCGGTGATGATTCGCGATACCCTGGGGCTGAAACGGCCCATAATCAGCATCCCTACGCTTCTCGGGTACCCGGCGTGTCTTGCCGTAGGCAAACTCGTAGGTGACGTATTTGTGACACGGGACGAAATAGAAGGCTTGACGGCAGGCGCACTTCATGTCGAGGGTGCCGCTCCTACCGGCAAAACGTACCTTTCCGCCTGGGTGAAGCTGCACAAGGAAACAATCGGCAAGCATTACCATGGAGAAATGCAGCGCAGAACGGATAGACAAAAAGCCTACGAAAGCATGGCCGGATAATGTTGCCCGGCGCTCGGGCAGTATTATTCATGAAAAATACGGCAGCCCACTCCTATTGCTGCAGCGGATACGTCGCTTTATGCGGCGCGATCGCTCTGCCCAGCCAGTCTACAGCCCTCCCGAGGTGCGCCATGTTCGCCAATGCCTCGGCGTCCTGCAGCACATCGCCCTTCTCAAGCCCGTACCCCATGTTCCAGTAGGTGGACCCCGGAATCAGCATCTGTGAAATGAGAAAAAGGTGGTTCATGGTATCGAAGACGTGTACCGCCGCGCCCCGGCGCACCGCGACCACCGCCGCGCCGATCTTGCCCGCGAACAGTCGCCCGCCGGCCATGGCCGTGAACCCGGCGCGGTCTATCAGTGCCTTCATTTCCGCGGTGACATCGGCGAAATAGGTCGGCGAGCCCAAGATTATCGCGTCGGCGCGGATCATCTTGTCCATGACCGCGTTGAACACATCAGCCGTGTTGATACAGTGCCCGTCCTTGCTTTCGGCACATTTGCCGCAGGCCGTGCAGCCTTTGATGGTCTTGCCGCCGATCTGAAACTGTTCCGTTTCCCAACCGGCGTCCGCCAAAGGCGCGAGGACGGCGTTCAACAGAATTTCCGTGTTGCCTTTTTTGCGGGGGCTGCCGTTGACGGCCAATGCGTACATGTTCTGCTCCTTCGGAATTGTTGAAACGTGCAATGCGGGGTAACCCCTGCCGCAACGGTGTTCCGGACGGGAACATCGCGACGGCGCCCCGCCGGAACGCTATGCTCCGCGTTGCCCGGAGCGGCTGAGGGCGTCCGCGGGGAACACGGTCCCCGGTTGCCTCAGCGAAGGGCGTCAGGCTTCCTGTTCGGTTTGCGGAGCGAGGGGAAGCGTGAAATAAAAATTGTTGCCTCCCGGCGCGGGTTCATAGCCGGCAGTGCCTTTATGGTTTTCCATAATGTCCCGCACGAAAAACAAGCCGTGTCCCGTACCGTAGCTCTCCGCCGCGTTTGACGCGCGGAAATCGTCGTCAAACAGCCGCCCGGCTTCTTCGGGCGCAATATGCGGACCGGTACTGAACACGATGACCTTGGCGTTGCCGCCGTCTTTCACCAGCGAGCAATGCACGCGACGCCTGTCGCTGCCGGGAGCGGGCGACGCGTATTTGGCGGCATTGGAAAGCAGGTTGGCCAGCACCTGGCTGATCAGGCCGTAATCCGCCTCCACGAAACAAGGGTCATCGGGCAGGACGGCCCTGCCCCCCTCCATCTCCACGCCGCGTTCCTCAAACAGATAGCGGTAGCGCTCAACTTGCGGGGCGACTATGCTTTTCCCGATATCCAGACGGGTGATGCGCAGCACAAAATGTCCCAAATCAAAGTGGCTCTGACGCATCAGGCTTTCCATAAACAGGGCGCTGTTGTTGAAACCCGCGATAACGGCGGCGAACTGCTCATCCATGACTTTGCGCAACGCCGGGATGTCCTGAAACGCGACGGCATCACCCGCGCCGGAAAGAGCCGCAAGGCGCTCGTCAAGCCGTGCGAGATTGGCCTGAAACAGGTTCAACTGGCGTTTCAGGCGCATGTTGGGAGTGATGATGTTGTGTCCGATATCTTTGGACAATTTGCGCAGAAAGCGCAGGTGGCCGATATTGTTCACGGCCATGAGCTTGTTGTGCAGGCAGTAGCCCAGCCGGTTCGCATATTTTTGGAGAAAGAGCTGCGTATGCTCGGGAAAAAGCGTTTGTTCCCGCAGGATCAGCAGCCCAAGCAGGTCCTCTCCGATCTGCGCCGTTTGCCCGGCCGCCTTGCCGTGCACAGGCACATAGCAGAAACCGCCCGCCCGCCAAAGCGTATTCCGCACATCGCCGATGGCCGGGGCATCGTCGACAAAGCCGGGAGTCACCGGCGTCAGCCTGCCGGCCTCATTGCGGATATACAGCCCGGCTTTATAGTCGAACAGCATGTCCAAGACCAGCACCGCCAGAAGCTGCACTTGGCGGATTTCATCAAATTCCTGGGCCAGATCAAAGAAAATGTTCATGGCGCGGGCCTGCCGGTCCGTGAAGGCGTAGTTGCGGTAAGCTTCAATTTTCGCGCTGATGCGCGCGCGCACAATTTCGGCTTCTGCGCCTTGGGAAACCGCTGAGGAATTCGTCCGACAATCCGCCGTATTCATGGGATTTCCTTTATAGTCTGAAAGCGCCCCCTTCAGGCTGTAAATGCGACATGCCTCTTTGCTCTCCTGCTATGCTCTCCTGAATTACCGTGCTCTCTTTCTTTACCTTGTTTCCGGCGCGCCGTAAAGAAGAGCGGCCCGGAATCAGCAATTCTAATTTTAGACAATATATACGCTATCATAGCGAAATATCATAATTTTTAGAATTACGGTGGAGGGATGCCCGTTATGATTGTTCTCATCAGCATTTTCCATGAGTCGAAA
>JAITEY010000206.1 GCA_031281815.1 Desulfovibrio sp.
GAAAAAAAGGCTCGCAGCACTCGCGGGTTAGTGCCGTGCAATGCTCAACATGAGCAATGCAAATTGAGGGGGTCCGTGGGAAATCATTTCCCCCGGCGAGGACCGGGGCAGAGCCCCGGCCGCCGGAGGCATATTTTTAATGTTACGCTGCACCGGTGCAGTGCAAACTACCAACGGAGCATACCCGGTGAATAAACGCATAGTATTGCTGCCCGGAGACGGCATAGGCCCGGAAGTCACAGCCCAGTGCGTGAAAGTCCTGCGCGCGGTCGAGAAAAAATACGGCCTGTCGTTTGATACGGAAGAATGCCTGATCGGCGGCGCAGCCATCGACGCGACGGGGGAACCGCTGCCTGAGGCCACGCTCGCGGTGTGCAGGAAGGCCGACGCCGTGCTGCTCGGGGCCGTGGGCGGCCCGAAGTGGGACAAGAGCCCGCGCCGCCCCGAAGCCGGGCTGCTGGCCATACGCAAGGAACTCAACCTCTTCGCCAACCTGCGTCCCGCGCTCGTGCTGCCGGAACTGGCCGCGCTCTCCGCCCTGCACCCGCGCGCCGTGGAACAAGGCGTGGATATGCTGGTGGTGCGCGAGCTGACCGGCGACGTGTACTTCGGACAGCCGGCGGGCGAAGAACGCCGCGAAGGCCGGCGCGTCGCCTTCAACACCATGATTTACAACGAGGACGAGGTGCGCCGCATCGCCCGCGTCGCCTTTTCGGCGGCGCGCTCACGCCGCGGGCGCGTCTGTTCGGTGGACAAAAGCAACGTCCTGCATGTCGGCCGCCTCTGGCGCACCGTGGTGGACGAAACGCACCGCGATTACCCGGATACGGAACTTACGCATATGTATGTGGACAACTGCGCCATGCAGCTTGTCATCAACCCGGCGCAGTTCGACGTCATCCTGACCGGCAACCTGTTCGGGGACATCCTTTCCGACGAAGCCGCAGCCGTGACCGGCTCCCTGGGCATGCTGCCGTCGGCGTCCCTGAGCGGAGCACCGGAAGACGGCGGCGTCGGATTGTACGAACCCGTGCACGGGTCGGCGCCGGACATCGCCGGACAGGACAAGGCCAATCCCTTTGCCGCCGTTCTGTCCCTGGCCATGATGCTGCGCCTGACCCTGGGGCTGCCGGAAGCCGCCGACGCGGTGGAAAAAGCCGTGCGCGCCGTGCTCCGCGACGGCCGGCGCACGGCCGACACGGCCGCCGCCGGCTGCAAAGGGCCGATTCTCGGCTGCAACGAGGCCGGCGACCTGACGGCCGCAAGCATCTGACCCGCGCCATGTCCGACTTCGTCCGCCTGCACCGCCGCTCCGAACCACGGGCAACACGCCATGCCTGACTTTGTCCATCTGCACTGCCACAGCGAATACAGCCTGCTGGACGGCGCCATCCGTCTGCACGACCTTTGCGCCAGAGCCAAAGAATTCGGCATGCCCGCCGCGGCCGTCACCGACCACGGCAACCTCTACGGCGCCCTGAAATTCTGGCTCACGGCCAAGGACTTCGGCATCAAGCCCATCATCGGCTGCGAGGTGTATACCTGCCCCGATCATCGGGACAAAAGCCCCGAACGCGGTTCACTGCGCTTTCACCTCCTGCTGCTGGCGCAAAACAGCACAGGTTACCACAACCTGGTCAGACTGGTGTCGCACGGACACCTGTACGGCTTTTACCGCAGACCGCGCGTGGACAAACACCTGCTCCGCGAGATGTCGGAAGGCATCATCGCCCTTTCCGCCTGCATGGCGGGCGAGGTTCCCCGAACCTTCCTCAAAAACGGCATGGACGCCGCTCTTGAACAGGCCCGCGAGTACGCCGCCGTCTACCCCGGCCGCTTCTATCTTGAACTGCAGTCCAACGGTCTGGATGTCCAGGAAAAAATCAACACGGCCCTGCTGGAAATCGGCGAAAAACTTGCCCTGCCCGTGGTCGCCACCAACGACTGCCACTATCTGAACGCCGACGACGCCGACGCCCACGATGTGCTGCTCTGCATTCAGACCGGAAAAAAAATTACGGATACGGAGCGCATGCGCTTTGAAACCCGCGAACTGTACTACAAAAGCCCGGAGCAAACAGCCGCGGATTTCGCCGGTCTGCCGTACGCGCTGGACAACGCGCTGCGCATCGCGGAACAGTGCGGCGACTACGCGTTCACCTTCAACCGCTACCATTTCCCCGTCTATGAACTCAGCGAGGACGTCAGTCCGGAGGAAGAATTCCGCAGGCTGTCCCGCGCGGGACTGGAGCGGCGCCTGGAACGGCGGCAGACTGCCGCCCCCGGCAACGTGGACGTGCAGATGTATCGTGACAGACTGGAACACGAACTGGACGTCATCTGCTCCATGGGCTTCGCGGGGTATTTTCTGATTGTGCAGGACTTCATCAACTGGGCCAAAGACAACGGCATCCCGGTCGGGCCGGGACGCGGGTCGGCAGCCGGATCCCTCGTCGCTTACGCCCTGCGCATCACCAACCTGGACCCCATCCCCTACAACCTGCTCTTTGAACGTTTCCTGAACAGCGAACGCGTCAGCATGCCGGATATCGACGTGGATTTCTGCGAAGCAAAACGTCAGGCGGTCATCGACTACATGCACCGCAAGTACGGCGCGGATTCGGTTTCCCAGATCACGACCTTCGGGAAGATGCTGGCCAGAGCCGCCGTGCGCGACGTGGGCCGGGCTCTCGGCATGACCTATCAGGAAACGGACCGTATCGCCAAACTCATCCCGACCGACCTGAAAATGACCATCCGCAAGGCGCTTGAGCAGGAAAGCGAACTCAGAGTCCTGTACGAATCCGATCCGGCGACCCGCAAGCTTCTGGACACGTCCATGCGCCTGGAAGGGCTGTCGCGCCACGCCTCCATACACGCCGCAGGGCTGGTCGTTTCCGACAGGCCCATGGTCGAATATTTGCCCGTATACCGGGGCAAGGGCGAAAACGACATCGTCACCCAGTTCGACATGAAGATGGTGGAAAAGGTCGGGCTGGTGAAATTCGATTTTCTCGGCCTGCGCAACATGACCGTGATTGCCGAAACCCTTGACAACATACGCGCCCGCGGCAAGGAAGTCCCCGACCTCGACGCTCTGCCCCTGGATGACCCCGCCGCGTACGCTCTGTATTCCCGGGGAGACACGGACGGGGTCTTCCAGGTGGAAAGCGCGGGCATGCGCCGCTACCTGAAACAGCTCAAGCCGACGAGCTTTGAAGACATCATCGCCATGCTCGCCCTGTACCGGCCGGGTCCCCTGGGATCGGGCATGGTCACGGAATTCATCCAGCGGAAACACGGAAAAGTGGACGTCAGCTACCCGCTGCCGGAACTGGAGGAATGCCTCAAAGACACTTACGGGGTCATCGTCTACCAGGAACAGGTCATGCAGATAGCGCGCCTGGCGGGCAACTACAGCCTCGGCGGCGCCGACCTGCTGCGCAGGGCCATGGGCAAGAAAGACCCGGCGGCCATGGCCGCGGAACGTTCCCGTTTCATCAACGGCGCGGCGCAGCGCGGGGTGCCCGCCGCCAAGGCCGAAGAAATCTTCTCCCTCATGGAAAAATTCGCCGAGTACGGTTTCAATAAATCGCACTCGGCGGCGTATGCCCTGATTTCTTACCACACAGCTTGGCTGAAGACGCATTATCCCGTGGAATTCATGGCCGCCCTGCTCTCCTCGGAAATGGGCAGCCAGGACAAGCTGCTGAAATACACGGCGGCCTGCCGGGACATGGGCGTGGAAATTCTCCCCGCGGATATCGCACACAGCCGCTGGGAATTCACCGTCAGGGACGACAAGGTGCTGTTCGGCCTGGGCGCGGTCAAGAACACGGGCCGGGAGGCGGTGCAGGAACTGATTGCGGTGCGGGAAAAAGACGGTCCCTTCACGTCCCTCCTGGACCTTTGCCGGCGCGTTTCTTCCCGCCGTCTGACCAAAAGGGCGCTGGAAAGCCTGATCAAGGCCGGGGCCTGCGATGGCTTCGGCGTCGCCCGTGCGGCCATGCTCGCGGCCCTTGATACGGCGGTCGCCAAGGGACAACGGGAACACAAGGGGAAAAAGGCCGGCCGGCTTTCCCTGTTGAGCATGGCGCCGCAGAGCGAAGCCGCTTCGACGGGCCTGGGCTGGAACGGCCCGGAAAACGCCGTTCCCGAATGGGACAGTGAACAGTTCTCCCGCTTTGAAAAGGAAGCCCTGGGCTTTTACTTCACCTCCCATCCCCTGCAGCCCTACCGCAAGGAGATGGAGCGCCTGCGTCTGACTCCCCTGGAAGACTGCCGGGAACTGGAGCCTGAAGACGTCTTTGCCTGCGCCGTGCTGGCCAAGGTCGACAAGCTGCGCAGCGATGCGAAAGGCAGGCGCTGGGCGCTGCTGCAGGTGGAAGACCTGACCGCCTCGGCCACGGCGTTCTGTTTCAGCACAATCTATGAAAAATACAGGGACCTGCTGATCCCTGACCTTCCCCTGTACATGGAAGGCCGCATAAGCCGCAGGCGCGACGACGACAAGGCCCCGGAAAACGACGAAGGCGCGCAGGCCGAAATCGTCTTTATCATCGAGAAAATCGCTTCGCTGGCCGAGGCCTGTCTGGAGAGCGGCGAGCCGTACTGCATCGTCATGGACGAAGCCCGCGCGACCGGCGGACGGCTGTCCGCGCTCAGTGAACTGCTGTCCCGGCACAGGGGGCCCGTGCCTGTGCACCTGCTGCTTGATCTGGGCGACGCATGGTGCAGGCTGAAACTTCCGGACGCCTACGGCATCAAACCCGGTCCCCTTTTCGACCGCGACGTCGGACTCTGGGAAACAGGCGACATTTGACGCTGGAAAAGTTTGACGAAACGGGCTATGCTGTATGGCCGCGCTGCACAGGCCTTCTATCCGGTTTCTGTCCGTCGCGGCCGAACAAGCTCGCCGATAATCTTATAAGGGGCCGAAAAAACGTATGTCCAAAATTCTGGATGCGCTGCTCGGAATTTTTTCCAGCGATCTCGCCATAGACTTGGGAACAGCCAACACCTGCGTCTACGTCAAGGGACGCGGCATAGTGCTGCGCGAACCTTCGGTTGTGGCCGTGCGCAAGGATTTGCGCAATAACCGCGTTCTGGCGGTCGGCATGGAAGCCAAAAAAATGCTCGGCAAGACGCCGGGCAACATTGAAGCCATCCGCCCCATGAAAGACGGCGTTATCGCCGATTTTGAAATCACCGAGGCCATGCTGCGCTATTTTATAGCCAAGGTGCACAACTCCCGCCGTCTGGTGCGGCCGCGCATCATGATCTGCGTGCCGACAGGGATCACCCAGGTGGAAAAGCGCGCGGTCAAGGAATCGGCGCAGAGCGCCGGCGCGCGCGAGGTCTACCTCATCGAGGAGCCCATGGCGGCGGCCATCGGCGCCAATCTGCCCATCCAGGAACCGACGTCCAACATGATTGTGGATATAGGCGGGGGCACCACCGAAGTGGCCGTCATTTCCCTTGCCGGCATCGTCTATTCTAAGTCCGTGCGCGTCGGCGGCGACAAGATGGACGAATCCATCATGAACCACGTCAAGCGCAAGTACAACATGCTCATCGGCGAAGCCTCCGCCGAAAACATCAAGATGACCATCGCCTCGGCCTCGCCGCTGGACCCGGAACTGGAAATGGAGGTCAAGGGCCGCGATCTCGTGACCGGCATTCCGCAGAACATCATCATCACCTCGGAGGAAGTGCGCAAGGCCATCTCGGAACAGGTGGACGCCATTGTCCTCGCCGTGCGGGTCGCCCTGGAGCAGACCCCGCCGGAACTGGCCGCCGACATTGTGGACCGCGGCATCGTGCTCACCGGAGGCGGCGCCCTGCTCAAGGGCCTGGACCAACTTTTGCGCAATGAAACCTCCCTGCCCATCACTGTGGTGGAGGACCCTCTGTCCACGGTGGTCATCGGCACCGGCAAGGCGCTTGACAATATCCATATCCTGAAGGAGGTCTGCGTAGATTAACGCCCCTTCTTCCAACCGCCTGATCGGCATCCTTGTTTTCCTGCTGTTTTGTTACCTTGGTCTGTTCACCTGGAACGCGCGCACCGGCTACCTGGATACCATAGCCGAGCGCAGCGGGTTGGAAATTGTCGGCTATGTGCTTTCGCCCGTGGTCTGGCTCCGGGATCGCTTCGCAAGCTGGTGGGACGGCTATCTGGCCCTTGTGGACGTGGCCGCGGAAAACGCGCGCCTGCGGGCCGAACTGGAGCAGGCCCGCGCTGCGTCCCTGCTCGCTTCCGAAGACAAGGCCGAACTGCAGCGCCTGCGCGAGCTGCTCGGCCTTGAAGCGTTGCGCGAGCGGCCCGCCTTTGCCGCCCGCGTCATCGCCAAGCGCTTCGGGCCGCAGGCCGTGCTCAAAACCTTCACCATCAACAAGGGCTTTCTGAACGGCGCGACGGCCGGCACTCCGGTTGTGACCAGGAACGGGGTAGTCGGCCGCGTCCTGCGCGCCGCTCCCCACACGGCGACGGTCCTCATGCTCACCGACTCCGGTTTCCGCCTGGCCGTCATCAGCAACGAAAGCAGAACGCCCGGCATCCTCACGGGCAGTACGGAGCGCAGACTTGAGGTCGCCTACGTGGCCCAGAACGCCCGCATCGCGCCCGGGGAAACGCTGATCACCTCCGGCGCGGACGGCTCCTTCCCCAAGGGCATCCCCGTGGGCGTGGTCACCCAGGTCATGCCCGGCAACGAAATCCTCTTTCTCCAGGTCCACGCCAAGCCCCTTGTTGACATGGATCGCCTGGAAGAAGTACTTTTGCTCAAAGAAAAGGGCAGCGCCCCGCCCCTCCTGCCGCCCGCCGGTCCGCAGGTCCGTACCGAGCCGTGAAAAAGCTGTACCGCGTTTTCTGGTGGTTTCTGTACACGGCAGGTGCCGTGATCGTGCAGCAGGCCGTGCCCGGCGTGGATGCGCTCATGCCGGGATTTTTGCTTGCCCTGCAGGAAAACAGGCCCCGGCAGACAGCGGTGCTGTTCCTGGTCTTTACGCTTGTGCAGGAAGGGGCGGGGAGTCTGGGTTTCGGCACGGCGATGCTCAGCTACGCGGGAGCGGCGCTGCTTTTCCGCATGAGTCACGGCTTTTTCGTCGAGGACAACATTGTGTTCATCTCCATGCTGTCGGCATGTCTGGGCCTGTACCACGGTCTGCTGATCCGGCTGATGTGCGCGATACAGTCCATCCCTGTGGATTTTGAACAGCTGTTGCGGGAGAGCCTGATCCAGACCCTGGCGATTCCCCTGATCTGGGTGCCGGCCTATTTGTCCCGGCCCAAAAACGCCCCCGCGGCGCAGTGATGCCGGCCATGGAACTCAGCCAGGGAAGAGAAGGCTATCAACCGCCGCGTTCGGGCGTGCTGCTGCTTTACGGGCTGACCTCCTTTCTTTTCGTGCTTTTCGTGCTGCGCTTCTGGTATCTGCAGATTCTGCACGGGGAAGAATACGCGCAAAAGGCTAACGCCAACAGGACGCGCCAGGAGCGCGTCTACGCGACGCGCGGCATCATTCTGGACAGCAAGGGCAGACTGTTGGCCGAGAACAGGCCGGCGTACGTGCTGACCCTGGTCCGCGACGACTGCCCGGATATTCCGGCGACCCTGGCCCAGGTAAGCCGCTGGACGGGAAGCTCCCTGTCCTCCCTGCGCAACCGCTTCCGGCAGGACGCGTTGCGCGTCAAATCGTTTCAGCCGCAGATCGTGGCCACCGACATTCCCTTTGAAAAAATTTCCGAGATCGAGCAGCAGATATTCCAATGGCCGGGGCTGGCCGTGGAAACGCGCCAGAGGCGCTATTACCCTTACGGCCCCCTGTTCGCCCATATCCTGGGCTATGTGGCCGATGCCGGGGAAAAGGACCTGCGCGCGGACGATAAACTGGCCCTCGGCGACATAGTCGGCAAACAGGGCATTGAACTGGTGCTGGAAAAGTCCCTGCGCGGCGCCAAGGGACTGAACAGCGTGGAAGTGGACGCCCTGGGCCGCAGGCTGAACAAGCGCCGCGAAGAGCCTCCCCTGGCCGGGGAAAACGTCACCCTGTCTCTGGACGCGGATCTGCAGAAGGCCGCATCCGACGCCCTGGGAGAACATGCCGGGGCCGTAGTGGTCATGGAGCCGGATACGGGCAAGCTGCGCGCCTTGGTCACGCACCCGAGCTACGACAACAATATGTTCACGGCCACCCTGTCCAGAGAGGAATGGGCGAAACTGACGGACGACCCCCGTCATCCCCTGCAGAACAGGGCCATACAAAGCGTGTACCCCCCCGGTTCGGTCTGGAAGCTGATGATGGTCGGGTTGTTCCTGGAGCAGAAGGTCGACCCGCGCCACGGCGTGGTCTGCCACGGCGGGGTGCATCTCGGCTCACACACCTTCCGTTGCTGGAAAAGCGGCGGACACGGCTTCATGAACATGCTGCAGTCGGTGATCAATTCCTGCGACGTGTACTATTATGAAACGGCGCAGCGTATGGGCATCGACAACATCGAACGCTTCGCCAAGGCCTGCGGCTTCGGCAGCCCCACCGGCATAGACCTGCCGCATGAACGCGGCGGCCTGGTGCCCGGCCGGGAATGGAAACGGCGCCGTTTCGGCGAACCGTGGCAGGGGGGAGAAACACTGAATGTTTCCATCGGCCAGGGGTATACCCTGGTCACCCCGGTACAGATGGCGGTTTTTGTAAGCGCCCTGTTGAATGAGGGAAAAATTCTCAAGCCCGGGCTGCTGGAAAACGAGGAGCCCGTCGTGCGCGGCATGTTGCCCCTGCCTCCGGCGCACCGCAGCTTTATTCTGGAGGCCATGCGCGCCACGGCCTCTGTGGGTACGGCGCGGCGCATCAACCGTCCGGACGCGGTCATCGGGGGCAAAACCGGCACGGCCCAGGTGGTGCGCATCGGCGAACGCCGCCTGAGCAGCGGCGAAATGGCCTACCGCCACCGGGATCACGCCTGGATGACCTCCTG
>JAITEY010000240.1 GCA_031281815.1 Desulfovibrio sp.
ATTCCCGGCATAAGCTGTATGCCGAGCGCGAAGCCGGCCTCCTTGACGGCCGCGCAGGCATCCAGCGCCGCCGCGCCGCCGTAGCCGCGTCCGGCGCACTCCAGCGCGCGGTCCTGAAAACTCTGCACGCCGAGTTCCACCAGGGAAATTCCGGCCGCCCGCATGGCGGCAAGCCGCGCCCCGTCCAGTTTGTCCGGGCGGGTGGAACAACGCGCGGCGGAAATTCGGCCGAGGTCCAGGTGCGCGCGGACAAACTCCAGGCACGCCCTGAACTCGTCGTCCGCAAGCGCCGTGAACGTCCCTCCGTAAAAGGCGATTTCCGGCGCTCCGCCCATGCCCGCACCGGCATCCTGTCCCTGTGCGGCCGCGGCGTCGATACGCCCTGCCGCCTGCTCCAGAGCCGCGGCCGCGGACCGTTCCTCCTGACCGCTTTGCAGGCGCTGGTCGCAGAAGATACAGCGCCGGGCGCATCCTGAAAAGGGTAAAAAAATCGGTATAATATACCTTGACCCATGTGCCGCCGGATACGGGGAAGGAAAAACGGTACTCCACAAAATTCTTTTCAAGAGCCGGCACCTACTTGATTTTTCTGCGTTTCAAGGTGTACAAAAGAAATGCGTCACCGGAATGCCGTCACACACAAAACAACGGGAGTATGCATGCCTGCCCGCCCGATGGACAAGGATTGTATTTTCTGCAAAATTGTTTCCGGCGCCTTGGAGTCGGCCTGTGTCTATGAAGACGAGGACATGTACGCTTTTCTGGACATCAATCCGCTGGCGCGCGGCCACACGCTGCTTGTTCCCAGGGGGCATTACCCCACGCTGCTTGATTTTCCGCCGGAGTGCGGCCTGCCCTTGGCGGGGGCCATGCGCCGCATAGCCGACGCCCTGATGCGGGAAACCGGCTGCGGCGGGTTCAACTGCATCTCCAACAACTTCGGCGCGGCCGGGCAGGTGGTGTTCCACTCCCATTGGCACATCGTGCCGCGCTTCGACGAGGACGGGCTGCTGGCCGTCCGGCCCGGCAAGTATAAAGACAACGAAGAAATGCGACAACTGGCAAAATCCGTCAGGGCGCGTGCCCTTTGATCCTGCCGGAGGGGAGTATGAGCGAAAAAACACTGACCAAAGCCGACATCGTCGACAGCATCTACGATAAGACGAACAGAAACCGCAACGAAGTCAAAAGACTGGTGGAATCATTGCTGCGTTTGAGCAAGCAGGCCATCAAAAAGGACCATGCCCTGCTCATCAGCGGGCTGGGCAAGTTTGAAGCCTACGACAAAAAGGCTCGGAAAGGGCGCAACCCGCAAACCGACGCCTCCATTATCCTGCCCCCGCGCAAGGTCGTCGTATTCCGGCTCTCCCGCAAACTGAGAGCCGAGCTGAACAGCAATACCTGATCCGGACGCGACGTTTTGTCTGCGCAGGCCGGCCCCGGCCGTCGAGGCATGCAAAATCAACGTTAATCTGCTCCAGAGCGCGGTTGTGGTGTAAACATCACATCAGACATTATGGAATATACGCATGACGTTGCGCCGGCCGCCTGTTTTGAGCTGTGCGGACGGGACGGGGCGGCGCGCGCCGGGCTTTTGCGCACGGCCCACGGCTTCGTCGAAACCCCGGTGTTCATGCCCGTGGGTACCGCGGGCAGCGTCAAAGCTCTGGCTCCCGATGATCTGCACAGCCTGAAGGCCGGGATAATTCTCGGCAACACCTACCATCTTCACCTGCGCCCCGGCGACGAACTCATCGCCCGGCGCGGCGGCCTGCACGTCTTCAGCGCCTGGGACAAGGCAATCCTCACGGACAGCGGGGGCTTCCAGGCTTTCAGCCTTGCGGCGCTCAGCCGGGTCGGCGAAGACGGCGTGACGTTCCGTTCCCATCTGGACGGCTCGACGCATCTGTTCACCCCGGAAAACGTCATGGGCATCCAGGCCGCTTTGGGTTCGGACATCATGATGGTGCTGGACGAGTGCCTGCCCTACGGCGCATCGCGTGACGTCACCTGCGCGTCCGTGGGACGCACGACGCGCTGGGCCTTGCGTTGTCTGGACGCCGCGCCGCGGGAGCAACGGAAAGGACGTCTGCTTTTCGCCGTCACGCAGGGCGGCTTTTTCCCCGACCTGCGCGCCGCGTCGGTGGAGCAGCTCACCGCGCGCGACTTTGACGGCTTTGCCGTGGGCGGTCTGTCCGTGGGCGAAAGCCGGACCGAAATGTATGACCTTGTGCGGCTCACTGCGCCTTTGCTGCCGGAAGGCAAGCCGCGCTATCTTATGGGCGTCGGCACGCCGGAAGACATCGTGACCGGCATAGCGGCGGGCCTGGACATGTTCGACTGCGTGCTGCCGACGCGCAATGCGCGCAACGGGACGCTCTTTACCTCGCAGGGGAAAATCAACATCAAACGCCGGGAATTCGCCGAGGACGACGGCCCCCTGGATCCCGGCTGCTCCTGCTACACCTGCCGCACCTTCTCCAGGGCGTACCTGCGCCACCTGTTCAAGGCCGGGGAGATATTGTCCTTCCGCTTGAATTCCCTGCATAATCTGGCCTACTACCTGAACCTGACGCGAGAGGCGCGCGAAGCGATACTGCAAGGCCGTTTTGCGGCTTTTCGCGCGCGCATTGCGGAGATTTACGGTCGTAATGCTTCCGGGAGCGGATAACCACAGGGAAATCTGAAGTATTCCTTGATCAGTCCTTGTCCATAATCGGCTTCACGGCAAACAAGAGGCCGGCAAAGCCGAACTGCACGGAAGCAGCGTTGCGGTTCACATTGAATTACAGCAGCGGGAGATGCTCTTCGCGCCGTGTAACCCGGCGCACCTGCACGGAGCGGTTGAGCAGGACGTGAGGCAGTTCGGCCAGGAACCGCGACGGCTTGAGACGCAAGGTCCTGCCGTAAAGAGTGCGCACACCGGCGTGGCTGAGGTAAAGGAAATCTTCCGCCCGCGTCAAGCCGACATAGAACAGGCGGCGTTCTTCTTCCGGGTCCGGGTCGCGCATTTTGTCGCCCGCCTTGCCGGTCAGCAGTTCAGGACCGGCGAAAGGCACGAGGCCGTCTTCCAGACAGGGCAGGAACACGCTGCGGAATTCCAGGCCCTTGGCCGCGTGCAGGCTGATGATCTGCACTTTTTCTCCCTTGGCCCGCACCAGTTCCAGTTCGTTCATAAGGCCGGCAAAGGTCAGCAGTCCTGCCCATCCGCCGTGTTGTTCATAGGCTTTGAGCAGGGCGCGGCATACAGGAGAAATCCGGAACAGGGGATCAAAGGGCGGGGTGTTCTGCAGATGGGCGACGACGGCCGCGGGGCCTTCGGCAAGCACACGCATGGGGATATCCGGTGCGGCGCCGTCTTCAAATTCCTCGGACGGGGCTACGCCCAGCATGCGCCCGGCGGCGCGCAGGATGACGGCTGCTCGGGCATCGGCCCAAAATACGTCCCCGGCCGGTTCGGACACAGGTATGCCTTTGCGGGCCAAGGCGTTGCGGATGGGTCCGGCCAGGGCGCGGATGCGCACCAGGACGGCGATGTCGCCGGGACTGTGGTCGGCCTGCGGGCGCGGCGGGCCGGATTTTCCGTTGTTGCCGCGCGCGTCGGCCAGACTGTGTCCGCCCGTGCCGACGAGTTCGGCGACGCGGTCTGCCACCCAGGCGGCTTCAGTGTCGGCCGTGGAGGCGGAAAACATGCGTATGAGGGCATCGTCGTCGCGTGCCGGGACAAGCCCGTCCGCGGCGAAGGCGCCGGGAGCTGTTTCGGGGAACAAGGCCCGTCCCGCGCGCAGGATGCACGGACGCGACCGGTAGTTGCGGCGCAGGCTGATTACCTGCGCATGCGGCCAGGCCTCCAGGAAGAAACGGAAGGCATCGCCGTGCGCCCCGCGAAAGGAATATACGGACTGATCGGGATCGCCGATGCCGAAAAAGCCTTCGCCTTCAAGGTTTCCGGAGTTGACCAGGGCGCGGATGAGCATGAGCTGCAAAGGGGAAAGGTCCTGTATTTCGTCAACCAGCACATGTTCGTAAGGGGTTGTGTACAGGCCGCTTTCGAGTCGTTCGAGAAAGAATTCCGGTAAATCCGTATAGTCGGCGAGATTCCACACGTTTTTCTGGGCCAGATAGCGCGCGGCGTAGTCGGCAAACTCCGGCGGGAGCGCTTCCCGGCGTTCACGGGCCAGACTCAGGGACTGCCAGGCATCGGCGATGCGGCGCGCGCCTGCTTCGGCGTTGGCTTCGGCGAACACGCGGCGGGCGGCGGCTTCGTCCAGCAGCAGGGGCGCGTCGGCCTGATCGGCGCACAGGCGTTCCAAGGCCAGCGCGTGCAGGGTGTCCGTGCGCGGGAGCAAGGTATTCCGCCCCAGGGCGTCCGCCAGCCGGCGGTCCATTTCCGCCGCTGCCCTGCGGGTAAAGGTCACGGCCGCTATCCTGCGCGGGTCGATGCCCTCGTTGAGCAGGTACAGGATACGGGCAATGAGGGTGCGCGTTTTGCCTGTGCCGGGGCCGGCGCAGACGAGGACCGGGCCCGGACCGGCCGGCACGGCGCGTTCCTGCTCTTCATTCAAGCCCTCGGCGGGAGAGAGGGTATTCGCCGCAACGCGGGACGTCCGCGCTTCCGCCTTCACGGCATCCGCCTGCGGCGGTATCGGTGTGGTCCCGGCCTGCGGCGGCATCGGCGGGGCGCCGGCGGCTACGGATTCGGGGGGAGCGGTCGGCATTGTGTCCGGCAATACGGGAGCGGCCTTGGCCGCCCCGGCTGCTTTCTTTTTGCGCGCCGGGGCAGGCGCGGGAGCGGACACTCCCGGCAGGGTCAGGCCGAGGTTCTGCGGACGCAACGGGGGAACCTTGCCTCCTGCGGCATCCTCCGGGTCGCTCCGGGCAACGCTTTGAAGCGTTTCTGAAGATGACCGGGACGCCGTGTCCTCTGCGCGTTTTTCCGGGTTATTCCGGGCAAAGCCCGGAAGCGTTTCCGCGCTTCTTCCCCTGCGCCGGGGCAGGCCGATGCCGCGCCTGACGTCCGCGAGTTCGGCATCGTCGAACATGCGCACTGTGCCGTATTCGCCGTCGTAGCCCCCGCTCAGGCGCACATCGCCCTTGCGCATGCGGCGCAGGGCCTCGCCCAGCGGAGGAAAGAGGCGTGCCGGGTCATCCTCCGGCAGGGTGCGCAAAATGAGCAGTTCCGGCCCGAAGCGGCGCAGGAGGTCCGCATACATTTCTTCCACCCGGCGGCTTTTGGGCGAAGCGCCGAGCAGTTCCGAGAGAATTTCCGGCAGGGCGGCCAGGGAGGCGAAACCGCGGCCGCCGAACTCCGCGTCGCCTCCCGTGCCGGGCGGGTAGATAGGGGTATCGCGGTCGGCCAGTTCACTGACCCGGCTCAGGACGCCGACGGTAAGGGGGGCGCCGCAGACCGGGCACAGTCCGCCGAGACGCCGCGTTTCTTCCGGACTGAGGACCACGTTGCATTTGCGGTGCCCGTCCAAATGGTATTTTCCCTCTTCCGGGAAAAATTCCAACGTGCCGAGAAACGATGTCGCGCCGGGTTTCTCGGGGTGTTTCAGGGCGTTGAAAATGCCGTCGTAGGAAAGTTCGCCGGTAAAGACATTGGCTTCGCGGCCGAGTTTTTCCCCGGAGTGCGCATCTGAATTCGACACCAGGCGGCGGTTGTCCAGGGCGCTCCAGAGGCGGTTCATGGCCGGGTCGGACGACAGGCCGGTTTCCAAGGCGAAAATTTCCGGCGCGAGGTCGGCAAAGCAGTCTTCCAGGCGGTCGAAGCCGGATTTGGAGCCGAAAAGGGAAAACCAGGGCGTCCAGATATGGGCCGGAATGAGGAAGGCCTTGGGATGGCTTTCCAGCACCAGTTCCAGAAGGTCGCGGGAATCCAGGCCGAGCATGGGGCGGCCGTCCGAGGACAGGTTGCCGACCTGGGCGAGACGCAGGCAAAAGGCGTCGGCTGCTTCCAGGTTCGGCATATAGACGAGGTTGTGTATTTTGCGCAGCTTGCCGCCGCGTTTGTAGATGAGGTTGATTTCGCCCTGGAGCATGAAGCGGGCCGGGATTTTTGCGCCGGAGGGCGCGGCGGGGACGGGCAGGCGCAGGGCCGTCTGCGCGGCCCGGGCCTCGTCGTTGAGGGTGTACAGGCCGCTTGTCTCGTCGAAGCGCAACGAAGCGCGCAGTTCATCGCGCCAGCGCGGGTGGGTGAAGTCGCCGGTGCCGATAAGGGCCAAGCCCTTTATTTCCGCCCAGGCGGCGAGCAGGGGGATGCCCAGTTTGCGGCTGGTGGCCAGGGAAAAGCGTGAATGAATGTGCAGATCTGCCGTATATTCCTGCATGGCCGGGGCGCCTTGACTGTTGTTCAGTACAGCCGGTCCGAAGGACAAAGCCGGGAGAACCGCTGCCTGGAGCGTCTATACCAGACGGGCGGCCCTCCGGCAATGCCGGCCGGCGTATCTCTGGATTTTGCGCTTGATATTGCCGCTTGACGGCGAAGCAAGTTCGCCTCGCGGCAATCTCGCGGCAAGGATTTGCAGGCAAATCCTTGCAGAGCGGATGGATATTTTCAATATCAATCCGCTCTAAGGAACTGTTCATTGATTATCTTGAATATTTATGCTGTAGAAGCTCAATAATTTCACTGTGGATAGGGTATTATTTATAAAGATTATTTATGAACAACTCCTAAGCCGCGCCGGAGCCGGTATCGGCTGTGATTTCGCTGCCTATGCCCGCGTCCGTAAACAGTTCCAGCAGTACGCAGTTCTCCACGCGGCCGTCCACGATCATGGCTTTTTCCACGCCGCCGCGCAGGGCTTCAAGACAACAGTCGACCTTAGGGATCATGCCTCCGCTGATGACGGCATCGGCAATCAGGCCGGGAATCTCGCGCGCGGACAGGGAACGCAGAAGGACGCCGTCTTTGCCGAGCACCCCCGGCACATCGGTCAGCAGCAGCAGGCGTTTGGCCCCGACGGCGGCGGCCACAGCCGCGGCCGCATCGTCCGCGTTGATGTTGTAAGTCCCGTTTTCTTCATCCACGCCGGTGGGCGCGATGACCGGGATGTAACCCGCTCCGCTCAGGGTGCGCAGCAGTTCCGTATCCACGCGCACAATCTGCCCCACCCGCCCGAGGTCGACGCCGGCCTCCGCGCCGGTCCCGCCCGCGCTTCCGTCGGCGTCCGGCACTTTCTTGCGCGCTTCAAGGAGACGTCCGTCTTTGCCGGAAAGCCCCACGGCCCGCGCTCCCGCCAGGTTCAGCAGCCCGACGATCTCCTTGTTCACCCGGCCCGCGAGGACCATTTCGACCACCTCCATGGTAGCATCGTCCGTGATGCGCAGTCCCTTGTGAAAGGACGACGGTATGTCGAGCCTGCTCAACATGTCGCCGATCTGGGGTCCGCCGCCGTGTACGATGATCGGGCGCACGCCGACGTATTTCAGCAGAGCCACGTTGCGGGCGAAGGATTGTTTCAGCGTTTCGTCGACCATGGCGTGGCCGCCGTACTTGATGACCACGATTTCGCCGCTGAAGCGGCGCATGTACGGCAGGCTTTCCAACAGGGTACGGGCCGTGCGCTCGTATGTCGCTGCTTCGTTGCTCACAGGTCTTCCTCCGTTGCGTAAACGCCTCTCTTCGTCACAATTCTGCGTCTCATGGGTGCCGTGAAGTAACAGCTCCGCCTGCGCATTTTACGTTTCCTGCGGATACAGAAGGGCTTGCCGCAGTCTGTCTTCGTCGACGTCGGCTGCAGCCGTTGCGGGGACGTAGCCGGTATCGGGAGGCAGGGAATCACGGCGGGCTTCAAAGCGGGCCAGTCTGTCCACCTCCTCGTTTTCGACATGGCCGGCGTGGCCTTCCAACCAGTGCAGACGCAGGTCGTGGCGGGAGCGCATAAGGGCCACGCGTTCCCACAGATCGCGGTTCAACACATCGCCGCCTTTGGCCTTTTTCCAGTTTTTGCGTTGCCAGGACTGCAACCAGCCCTTTTCCACGGCATCGCGCAGATAGCGCGAGTCGGTGTACAATTCCACGCGACAGGGGCGTTTCAGGCTTTCCAGAGCGTACAGGGCGGCGTAGAGTTCCATGCGGTTGTTGGTGGTCGAGGCAAAGCCGCCGGAGATATACTTGACCCTGTTCCTGTATGCCAGACGCGCGGCCCAGCCGCCGGGTCCGGGGTTGCCCAGACAGGATCCGTCGGTGTGGATGACGACCGGGGCCTCGTCGTCCGGGGCGGCTTCGGGGTTGAGGCTCAATCGGAAGCTCCTGTTCTCGGATTGTCGGGAAAAAGTTGCGCGGGAGCCCGGAAGAGCCGGCAAAAAGTCGCCGGGAAAGATATCCTTGACCGCCGTCTGCGTATCCTCTAAGGTATTCTCCGTTTCACCGGGAGTCAATCGTGAGTCTCTCTGCCGGTGCTTATCTGCAAAAGTAAGTACTGCAATACGACGGATATGGATTGCGACATGAACTGGGATTGGGACAAACTTCAGGAAAAGCGGCAGGGACCGGGTCGCAGGCGGCGGATGCCGACGGGGCCGGAGAATCCCTTTTCCGACTTCAAGCCCGGGGATTTCCTTTCCCGTTTTCTCGGCGGAAGGTTGCCGGTCGGCATCATCTGCCTTGTCGTCTTTCTGGGCTGGGCAGCTTCAGGCATTTTCATCGTCAGGCCCGGCGAAATCGGCGTCATAACACGTTTCGGCGAATACAGCCGCGAGGTCGGGGACGGGCCGCACTATCATCTGCCCTATCCTGTGGAAGAAGCGGAAATCGTCGCGGCCGAATCCCTGCGCACCGTGGTCATCGGCCAGACACCTGACGCCAGGGCCAGAGGGGCATCGCGCAATTCCGCCGAAGAAGCCAGCATGTTCACCGGCGATGAAAACATTGTCCATATGCGTTTCAACGTGCAGTACAACATCAGCAGGCCGCGCGACTTCCTGTTCAAAGTACGCGATGCGGAGACGACGATTAAGCTCGCGGCTGAGGCGGCTATGCGCGAGGTCGTCGGGCGCAGCAACATAGACTCCATTTTGACCGCCGGGCGTGCTGAAACGCAGGTCCAGGCCAGACAGGTTCTGGAAAACATCCTTGCACCCTACAATATAGGTGTGCGCATCCACACAGTGCAGCTTCTGGATGTGCAGCCGCCGCCGGAAGTTGAAGCCGCGTTCAAGGACGTGGCCAGCGCGCGCGAGGACCGGGTGCGGATCATCAACGAGGCCGAGGCGTATCGCATGAAAATCGTCCCCGTGGCCAACGGCACGGCCCAGGGTATGCTCAACGCCGCCGAAGCCTACGGCAGGCAGGTGGAGCAGGCGGCTGAGGGTGAGGCCGAGCGTTTCCGCATCATGGTCAGGGAGTACAGCAAGGCCAGGGACGTGACGCGCAAACGTATGTATCTTGAAGCCATGGGCGAAGTGCTGTCCTCTTCCGGTCTGGAGAAAATAATCATTTCACGGGATGCGGACGGCAACATCCTCCCCCTGCTGAACCTGGACGGGCGCGGGCCCGCGGGCCGGGAAAAACCGCGGGACGGAGCGGCGCAGTGAACCAGCGCGTGTTGATAAGC
>JAITEY010000007.1 GCA_031281815.1 Desulfovibrio sp.
AAGGATATCCGGCAGATAGGGACCGTGGAAGTTTGAGGAAAGGAACTGGGTTACAGCAAAGCAGAAGCCGCTGACGAGAATGGCCGGCAGGACTTCCATGGAGCGTTTGAAGCCGCACATGGTCACGCATACCCACAGCGGTACGATGACGGAAAGGAAAGGAAGCTGGCGGCCGACGATGGCGCTCACATGGTTGAGGTCAAGACCCGAAACGCTGGCGGCGACGATAACCGGAATACCTATGGCACCGAAAGCCACAGGCGCCGTGTTGGCTATCAGACAGATGCCCGCGGCATACAGGGGGTTGAAGCCCAATCCCACCAACATGGCCGCGGTAATGGCGACCGGCGTGCCGAAACCGGCCGTGCCTTCAATGAAGGAACCGAAAGCGAAGGCGATGAAAATGGCCTGCAGTCGCCGGTCGTCCGTCAGACTGGCCAGGGAGCCTTTGATGGTTTCGAATTCTCCGCATTCAACCGTCATGTTGTAGACCCAGACCGCCGTGATGACGATCCAGATAATCGGGAAAATACCGAAACACATGCCCATGACCGTGGCGCTGACGGCCATCGTCACCGGCATCTTCCAGACGACGATGGAAAGAATCAGAGCCGAAAGCGTGCCTACTACAGCAGCGTAATGTCCGGGGGTCCTGCGCACGGCAAGCATGTAAAACAGCAGAATCAACGGAATCGCAGCGATGAGCGCTGAAACGAGGATCCCCCCGACGGGTTCATAGACCTGGGTCCAAGTGTTCATAATTCATTCCTCCTGACGCAGCCCTGTCGAGCCTGTTACAATGTTGATCGAACTTCCGTTTACACTGTGCAACCTCTCCCTCCGGGGAGCTTGCCCGACGACTCTCCGCGGAGCCGGCAGGTCGTTCAGGCAAACTCTCCGTCAGAGCCTGCCGACTTTGCGGTTACCCGGCGTGTTGCTGCCGTCCGGCAACGCGGTCGGCCCGAAATTTTCCGCCTGTCGCGCGTGGGCAACAGGCATTGAACAGTACGAAAAAATCGAAAGAAACGCCGAAACGGCCTTGCCTCAAAAAAGGAACAAGGCCTGCGGGAAAAGAAAATTTCGCGTCTCTTCCGGAAAAGAACGTGTTGTGTGGTGCTGTTAGCGAGGGGATGTGTGTGTGTGTGTGTGTGTGTGTGTGTGTGTGTGTGTGTGTGTGTGTGTAGCAAGAATCATGCCGACGGCAGGCATTTTAACCTGTTCGGCTATACTTTTCTGAAGAGGGAGTACCTGCCTTAGCGGAACACTCACGCTGCCTCCAAGAGCGGCCTGAGAGACGTTCACGCCGCTGCTGCGCACAAGGACTCGAAAAAAAGCACGAAATTCATAATAGGATACGTCGTCAAATAAAATATCCTTTCGCAAAACAAAAAACAAGCTGTTTTCGAACAGTTTTGAAAAAAATTCCGGCCGTCCCGTACGCCGCCGCAAGAGGGCGGAACACACCGGCCGTAACACCTGCGGTCCGTCATTTTTGGATGCACATGGCGCGTCATTTTTCAACGCCGATTGACAGTCCAGATGCCGTCTCAATGCTCAGGCGGGTTTTTCAGCAGGGTTCGGGCGCGTTCCAGGATGCCCGCGCCTATGCGCAGTTCCACGCCGAATTCCGTGAAAAAAAAACTTCTTGCCGTATCTTGCAAAATCGGAAAAAAACGCACTATGTTACGCAGTGGATGCTGTTTCTTAGAGCTAAAGAAAAGGAGGAATTTATGCAACTTGCACAGGAAAATCCAGATATAGCTGAAGCATGGGAAGTTGTACAAGTCTTGAGTGCTGATGATCGTGTTCGCGCCGAGGCTGAGGCAAGAGAGAAGGCATATATGGATTATGATGTCAACGTCACCGAGGCGCATAGAGAAGGCTTACAGAAAGGGCGGCAGGAAGGACGACAGGAAGAAAAACCGGCAGTTGCCGTAAGCGCATTGCGAAAAGAAATACCCGTGAGTACAATTGCCGAAATTACCGGCTCATCGATTGATGAAGTCAATCAGATTGCCGCCGGGCTTACGAATTAACTGACCGGCTGCTGCGGCATTGCGTCAATCCGCCGAAATTCGCCTTTTGAGAAGGACGGATTCCGGCGGATTGCGCTTATCAGTTACCGACAAAACGTGTTCGAGTTTGCGCCGCGTATCTTTGATGATCCGAGTTTGTCCGCCGGCGTCCGGCCCAAGCCGAAGCCGCGTACGATGTACTGTGCGCTGTTTCGGCTGAGACGCTCCGTGAAAATCCCGCTCCGCTTCTCTTTGCAATCGGAAAGAAAATAGGCTAGACTGCCGCGCAAGTGCAGCATTCTTGCCCAGGAGATACAAGTGGGAAGCGCATCCTCTCTCGGCATCTTCGTGGTTCGCGACATCAACGCCATGGCGGCCCTGCCGGCGCAAAACGAAAGCGGACTCTGGCAAGCATGGCTGCTCGCCGGCGATGTCGTCATGGTGCAGGCCCTTGATGTCGACTATGCGCCCAAAGGCAACTTGTACACTTTGCCGCACGCGGAGTTTTCCTCCCTGCTCAAAGCCCTGGAGGAGACGCCCGCCGCCGAACGCCCAGGCGAACCGGAACGGCAAAGCCGGCCTTTCGCGTTCGACGTTCCGCAAAACGCGCCCCCGATCCCGGACGTCCTGCAAATCCCGGACCTTTCTCCGATCCCGGCCGCGCCCGCTTACACGCCGCCCGCGGAAACAGACCTGCAGGATTTTTCCTATCATCAAAGCGCCCCGCAAAACTTCACCTACACGCAAAGCCCGGCGCCCGCGTATGTCCCTCAGGGCTCCCCCGCGCCGCAAAACGCCGCCGTCCCTCTTGACGCAAGGCACACGCGCAAGGCCGACGACCCGGATATGCTCCTGCGTGACGCGGCCAAAAGAAGCAGCGCCGGGAAACGCAAACTCAAGGCCGACGATCCCAACCTGCTCCTGTACTGGCACGAGGAAAACATGCGCGCCTCCGAAGATCGGTCCGGCATCGGGCTGAGCCGTCTTTCGCCCGCCTACGACGGCGCGGCGTCGCAGGGCGCGTCCGCAGTCGGCCTGGAAAGCGCCGTCATGCAAACGCTGCCCTACAACACCGCGCAACAGCAGCCGCGCGACCCCCGCTTGCCCGACGCCCGCGAAATCCAGGCCAGGTACGCGGAACAGGCCATGCGCGAGGAATTCACCCTGCTCATGGACAGCATGCCCGAAGACGGGCAGGATATGCCCCTGGAAAGCGCCGTGGCTGCCCTGATTGCGCGCGATGCGCCGTTTTTCGGCAGAAAGCAGAAATTCATGTTCACAGAATTCGGTCTGGCCCTGCGGCGCAAAAACAAATGCGAACTGGCGCTGCTGGCGCACCTGCGCGCCCTGCGCCTCGCGCCCGGCGACGAAAACGTGCTGTTCAACGTCGCCAGAACGGAATACGCTCTGGGCAGGCCGGACAAAGCCGTGGAACGGCTGGACGCGGCCCTGCAGGTCAACCCCGGCTTTACCGCCGCCGCTCACTTTCTGGCTTTTCTGCGCAACTCGGACCGCCGGACCTGACGCCTCCGCATACGCAAGACACTTTTTCAAAAGACGCAACGCGGATACGGAAGCCGCATGCGTCGGATACTGATCGATGAATAAAGGCATTACTTTCCTGCTCATGTTTGTGATTCTCGGCGCCATGGGTCTGGTGCTGTTCTCCCATGTAAGCGCCGACAAGGACGGCGCGCCGGCCCGTAAAAGCGATGCGTCGGGCGTCGCCGCCGGCAAAACGGACGCCGCCGGAGCGCCGCTGACGGACCTCATCCGCATAGACCCGCCCATGTTGTCGCTGAACCCGCCCGGCGGGCCGCTGCCCGACGGGTCGCCGAGAACGGTCAGGCTGCTGCCCGACGGGTCGCCCGGGCCGGCCCGGCCGGCAACCGACGCTTCGCCGGACCCGGCCGGCGCGCAGGCGCAGACCCGCGCGCGGGAAGACGAAACGCGCGCCGGTCCGCCGGCTCGACAGACGCAGACGCAACTGCAACAGCAACCGATGCAGGCGCAACTGCAGCCGCAGCAGGCGCAACTGCAGCCGCAGCAGACGGAAAACGCCTCCGGCGGCAGATCCGCCGGCCGGGCGACATACCCCCCGAGCCTGACCCCGTGGGAAACGCCCGCCGCGCGGAACCCCGCCGCGCCGGACCCCGCCGCACGGGCAAACGCCTCGCAGGGAGCATACGCCGCTCCTGTTGTTTCGGAACCCGCGGAGCCGCAACGTCCCGCGCCCGCCGTTTCCGGCACGGCGCCGGCTCCCGATACCCGCCCCGCTCCCGCAGCGACGCAAAGCCGGGCGGACGCTCCCGCCGCGCAACGTCCGCCGGGCACAGCCGACACGCCGCAGCGCGCCGCCCCGCCCCAGGCGCCGCTTGCCGCCGAAGTGCCCGCGCGCGCGCGCGCCGGGGTTCCGGAAAATACAACGGAGAGAACGCGTCCCCCGCAGCCGGCCCCGGTCCGCGCGGGACAAAGCCCGGAGAAGCCGTTCAAAAGCGCGCATACACTGAAAAATATCAGCCTGACCTTTGCCGGGAACGATATGCTGCTGCAGTTGGAAGCCGACAGCGCCTTTCCCTGCAAAACCTTCTCCCTGAGCGGGCCGGACAGACTGGTGATTGACCTGCCGGGCGCCTGGAAAGGCATGAAAGCGCCGACCGTGCCCGGCAACCGCATCGTCAAAAAAGCGCGCATGGGACTGCAAAGCGACAGTGCGCGCCTTGTGTTGGACCTGAGTTCCCCCTTGAAAAACCACAAGGTGGAGCAGCGCGGCAACGTGGTTGAAATACTGGTGCAATGATGCTCGCAGGACTTGATGTGGGAGGCACCTACACGGATGCCGTGCTTCTGGACCCGAAACAAGGACTGCGCCTTGCCGCGGTCAAGGCGCCGACCCGCCCCGACTCCGTACTGCCGGGCATCATTGAGGCGCTCGAAAAACTTTTCGAAGGACGCGGCGTCGACTCCGGCAAGGTGCGCCGCCTGACCGTTTCCAGTACCTTGGGCCTGAACGCCCTGCTGACCGGCAACACGGAACCCGTCGGCGTGCTGGCCTTGCCCGGACCGGGCATAGATCCCGCGCTGTTCTGGGGGCCGGACCCCCTGTTCCGCATCCTGCCGGGGGCGCAGGATCACCGGGGACGCGTCACCGCCGAACCGGAGGCGCGGGCCGTGAACGACGCCCTGCTCTCCCTGAAAAAACTCGGGGCGCGCGCCCTGGCGGTCGTCTGCAAATTCAGCCCGAAAAATCCGGAACTGGAAAAGCGGCTGGCGGCGGAGGCACGCAAGGTATTCGGCCCGGATATCCCCGTCGTCCTCGGTTCGGAATGCGGGGGCAGCCTCAATTTTCCCCGGCGTCTGCACACGGCCTGGTGCAACGCCGCGCTGCACGCGACAAGCCGCGAATTCGTGCGGGCCCTGCGCGAAGCGGCGCGCAACCTGGGCCTGTCCTGTCCCGTCCAGGTACTCAAGGCCGATGCCGGCTCGTTCTCCGCAGACGCCGCCGCGCGCGATACGGCGAGCACCATGGGGTCCGGGCCCGCCGCCGGGTTGCTCGGCGTACTCGCCATGGCCGAATGGAGCGGCGCGGCGTCCACACGCGGGGAATCGGCGCGCACGGACAAAATCATGCTCGACATGGGCGGCACCAGCACGGACATCGCCCTGCTGGCCGCCGGACAACCCCTGCTCTCGGACAAAGGATTGACCGTCAACGGAAGACCGACGCTGATCCGCACGCTCTGGACAAAATCCATAGCCCTGGGCGGCGACTCCTCCCTGCGTCTGGACGGAGTTCGCCCGCGCGTCGGACCGGATCGCTCCGGCCCCGCCCTCGCCCTGTGCCCGGAAGAACGGGACGCCGAAGGACGCTTCTCCCGGCCGCCCACCCTGACCGACGCCCTGAATACTCTCGGTTTTACAGCCTTGGGCGATGCGGCAATTTCCCGCGCCGCCTTTGCCCGGCTCATCGCTTCCGACCCGGCGGCCGCCCGCATCGCCGACGTCGACGGACGACCCGAAACCCTCGCCGGTCTTTTCCTTGAATGCGCCCTGACCCGCATCAGGGAAGAAACGCTCGCTCTTCTGGAAGAAGTCGGCTCCCGGCCCGTCTACACCATCCGCGAACTCCTGGTCGACAAAAAACCGGCCCCGGAAAATGTCGTGTTTATCGGCGGCCCGGCCCAAAGCCTGCGCGCGGAACTGGAAAAAACCCTCGGCCTGCCCGTGTTCGCCCCCGAAGAAAGCCCCTTTGCCAACGCCTTGGGCGCGGCCCTCGCCAGACCCACCAAAGCCGCCGAACTCCACGCCGATACCCTGCTCGGACGCATGACCATTGCCGACTTCAATGTGGAAAAACAGGTGTCCCACGATTACCGCCTCGACGACGCGACACGGGATATGGCCGAAGCCTTTGCCCGTTCCTTCGCGCCCGCGACAGGCGAAGCCGCGGCTCCGCAGGTGCAGACCGTGTTTGCGGAATCCTTTGCCGTCCTCGACCCCTCGGGCAGACGCGGGCGCATACTGCGCGTCCGCTCCCAATACGCCCCCGGACTCGACCTCCAGGACAACCCATGACGCACGCCCCGACCGCAAGCGCTCCCGCCCCGGAAACGCGCTTCCCGAACACGAACGCTCCCGCCCCGGAAACGGGCGGGCCTGCCCGTGAAACACACAGTCCCGAAGCGGTAAACTCGCTGGGACTGGTCTTTTTCCCGGCCTTCGACTGGGCCATCTCCCCCACCCACCCGGAACGCGAGGAACGCCTGCTCTACACCCGCGACCAACTGCGCGAAGAAGGACTCTTCGACGTGCCCGGCATCCT
>JAITEY010000008.1 GCA_031281815.1 Desulfovibrio sp.
GCAGACGCAAGAGCCGCAGACCCGGCAGACACCGGCGGATGACGCCTTCGGCAACAGATCTGCCGGCCGGTCGACATACCCGCCGAGCCTGACCCCGTGGGCAACCCCTCCCGCGTCGAGCCCTGCCGCGCAGGCAAGCGCGTCGCAGGGGATAAGCGCGCCGCAGGGGGCATACGCCGCTCCTGTTGTTGCGGAGTCCGCAGAACCGCGACGCCCCGAGTCCGCGCCTTCCGTTTTCGGCGCGGCGTCGGCCCCGGATACCCCACCCGCGTCCGCCGTGCCCGCTCCCGCCGCAACGCAAAGCCGGGCGGTCGCGCCTGCCGCGCAACGTCCGTCGACCGCAGCCGAAACGCCGCAGCGCACCGCCCCGCCCGAAGCGCCGCCTGCCGCCGGTGTTCCCGCGCGCGCGCGCGCCGAGGTTCCGGAAAATGCAGAGGAGAGAACGCGTCCTGCGCAGCCGGCAGCCGCCCGCTCCGGGCAGAGCGCTGAGAAGCCTTTCACAAATACGCATACCCTGAAAAATATCAGCCTGACCTTTGTCGGGAACGACATGCTTCTGTTGTTGGAAGCCGACAGCGCGTTTTCCTGCAAAACCTTCGCCCTGAGAGAGCCGGACAGGCTCGTGATCGACCTGCCGGGCGCATGGAAAGGCATGAAGGCGCCGACCGTGCCCGGCAACCGCATCGTCAGGAAAGCGCGCATGGGGCTGCAAAGCGACCGCGCGCGGCTTGTGTTGGACTTGAGTTCCCCCTTGAAAAACCACAAGGTGGAGCAACGCGGCAACATGGTTGAAATACTGGTGCAATGATGCCCGCCGGCCTTTGCTGCGCCGGCGCGCGCCTTGCGCCGGCCTTGAGTTCCCCCTTGGACAACCCTGAGACGGAGCAACGCGGCAACGCGCTTGCAATACCGGTGCAATGATGCTTGCAGGACTTGATGTGGGAGGCACCTATACGGATGCCGTGCTTCTGGACCCGAAGAAAAGGCTGCGCCTTGCCGCGGTCAAAGCGCCGACCCGCCCCGATTCCGTACTGCCGGGGATCATCGAGGCGCTCGAAAAACTCTTCGAAGGACGCGGCATCGACTCCGGCAAGGTGCGCCGCCTGACCGTTTCCAGCACCCTGGGCCTGAACGCCCTGCTGACCGGCAACACGGAACCCGTGGGCGTGCTGGCCTTGCCCGGACCGGGCATAGACCCCGCCCTGTTCTGGGGACCGGACCCCCTGTTCCGCATCCTGCCGGGGGCGCAGGATCACCGGGGACGCGTCACCGCCGAACCGGACGCGCGGGCCGTGAACGACGCCCTGCTCTCCCTGAAAAAACTCGGGGCGCGCGCCCTGGCCGTCGTCTGCAAATTCAGCCCCAAAAACCCGGAACTGGAAAAACGGCTGGCAGCCGAAGCGCGCACGGAATTCGGCCCGGATATCCCCATCGTCCTCGGCTCGGAATGCGGGGGCAGCCTCAATTTCCCCCGGCGCCTGCACACGGCCTGGTGCAACGCCGCCCTGCACGCGACAAGCCGCGAATTCGTGCGGGCTCTGCGCGATGCGGCGCGCAACCTGGGCCTGTCCTGTCCCGTCCAGGTACTCAAGGCCGATGCCGGCTCGTTTTCCGCCGACGCCGCCGCGCGCGACACGGCGAGCACCATGGGGTCCGGCCCCGCCGCCGGGCTGCTCGGCGTGCTCGCCATGGCCGAATGGAGCGGCGCGGCGTCCATGCGCGGAGAGGCGGCGCGCACGGACAAAATCATGCTCGACATGGGCGGCACCAGCACGGATATCGCCCTGCTGGCCGCCGGACAACCCCTGCTCTCCGACAAAGGATTGACCGTCAACGGAAGACCGACGCTCATCCGCACGCTCTGGACGAAATCCATCGCCCTGGGCGGCGACTCCTCCCTGCGCCTGGAGGACGGCCGGCCGCGCGTGGGACCGGACCGCTCCGGCCCCGCCCTTGCCCTGTGCCCGGACGAACGCGACGCCGAAGGACGCTTTTCCCGGCCGCCCACCCTGACCGACGCCCTGAATACCCTCGGATTTACAGCCTTGGGCGATGCGGCGATCTCCCGCGCCGCCTTTGTCCGGCTCATCAATTCCGACCCGGCGGCCGCCCGCGTCGGCAACGGCCGGCCCGACACCCTCGCCGGCCTCTTCCTCGAATGCGCCATGGCCCGCATCAGGGAAGAAACGCGCGCGCTTCTGGAAGAAGTCGGCTCCCGGCCCGTCTACACCATCCGCGAACTCCTGGTCGACAAAAAACCGGCCCCGGAAAACGTCGTGTTTATCGGCGGCCCCGCCCAAAGTCTGCGCGCCGAACTGGAAAAAACCCTCGGCCTGCCCGTGCTCGCCCCCGAAGAAAGCCCCTTTGCCAACGCCCTCGGCGCGGCCCTCGCCAGACCCACCAAGGCCGCGGAACTCCACGCCGACACCCTGCTCGGACGCATGACCATCGCCGACTTCAACGTGGAAAAACAAGTGTCTCACGACTACCGCCTCGACGACGCGACCAGGGATATGGCCGAAGCCTTCGCCCGCTCCTTCGCGCCCGCGACCGGCGACGCCGCGGCTCCGCAAGTGCAGACCGTGTTTGCGGAATCCTTCGCCGTCCTTGACCCCTCGGGCAGACGCGGACGCATACTGCGCGTCCGCTCCCAATACGCCCCCGGACTCGACCTCCAGGACAACCCATGATGCATCCCCCGACCACACGCCCACCCTCCCCGGCAACGCGCGCGTCCGCCGGCGAAACGCCTGCCGCCGCCCCGGCAACGCGCGCGTACGGCCGCGAAACGCGCAAGTTCGAAGCGAAAACGCGCGGGCCCGAAGCGGTCAACTCGCTGGGGCTTGTCTTTTTCCCGGCCTTCGACTGGGCCATCTCCCCCACCCACCCGGAACGCGAGGAACGCCTGCTCTACACCCGCGACCAACTGCGCGAAGAAGGACTCTTCGACGTGCCCGGCATCCT
>JAITEY010000035.1 GCA_031281815.1 Desulfovibrio sp.
CCGGCTTTTTCGTCGTCACGCAACGCCTCCGCTTGAGGAGCGGATTCCCCGACGTCCGGGAAGGCGTCAAGCGCTTCGGCGTCCGCCTGTTCCACGGATTTGAAAGCATGCTCCTTGTACGTGCCCAACGCGTCCAGGGCAAGCTCGTCCACGGCGTCGAAGAGGTAAAGCACCTCTATGCCCTTGCGACGGAAACGCTCCATATACGGGCTGATCTCCGCCGCCTCGGGCGAGGGCGCGACAAGGTGCCAGATTTCCTTTTGACCTTCTTCGGCCCGGTCCAGATAGTCGTCGAGCCCGGTCAGGGCGTCCGGCGACGCGGACGAGGCAAAGCGCAACAGGGTCGCCGCCCGCCCGCGGTTCACATAGTCGTGGAAGGCGAAACGCAGATATTTGCCGTGCAGTTTCCAGAACTTCGCATACTTTTCCTTGTCCGAAGCCGCCGTTTTTTCCAGGTGGTCCAGTACCCGGCGTGTGATGGTCCCGGATACGGCGCGGAGCAGGGCATTTTCCTGCAGGGTTTCCCGCGAAATGTTCAACGGCAGGTCTTCGGCGTCCACAACCCCGCGCAGGAACCCCAGGTAATCGGGGACAAGCCCGGCGGCGGAGTGCGTGATCAGCACGCGCCGCGCGTAAAGGTCCAGCCCCCGGCGTTCGCGCAACGCGAGAAAGGGGTCCTGCTCCGTGCCGGGGATGAACACCAGAGCATTGAACTGTATGGGCGCGTCGGCGGAAAAATGGACGACGTCGAGAGGTTCCGCCGCGTCGTAGGTCAGTTGCTTGTAAAATTCCGTATACTGTTGCTGAGTCACGGAGAATTTCGGCTCCCGCCAGAGAGCGGGGGTGGTGTTGATCAGGTCGCCTTCCAGATAGATCGGGAAAGGCAGGAAATTCGAATGCTTCCGGATGACGGCGTCCAGACGGTATTTTTCCAGAAACTCTTTGTCTTCCGCCTTGAGTTTTGCCCGGACGACAGTGCCCCGTTTGTAGGGCGCGGCTTCTTCGCCTTCCAGCGCCCGGATGGTGAAACCGCTCCGGCCGTCGGAACTCCAGAGGTGCGGGCCTTCGTCGCCCTGAGCGGGTACGGAGACAACTTCCACGGATTCGGCGACCATGAACACGGAATAAAAACCTATGCCGAAGCGGCCGATGATTTGTGTGCCGTCGGCGGCCGTCACGGGTCGGTCGGAAGCATCGTCCGCCGCGCGTGAAGATGCCTTTTCAGCGGCGCCGGTTCCGTGCGCGGCGCGTTCTTTGCCGGACACCGGGGCATCCGGGCCGGCCGCGCTTGCGGAGCCGTCCGTGCCCTCTGTCGGCGGAGTTGCTCCGGCGGGGGAAGCGGAGCGTTCCGTTGCGTCCTCTGCCGTTGCGCCGGCGGCCGCTTCCAGGTCGCGGACGAAGTCTTCCGAGCCGGATTTGGCTATGGTTCCCAGGTTGTCGGCCAGTTCCGCGGCGGTCATGCCCACGCCGCTGTCCTGAATTTGCAGGACGCCGGCGATTTTGTTCACTGTGATGCGGATTTCCGGGGATTCCCCGTCGTCGCGCGTCGTTTCGCCCCTGCTCTGGAGAAAGCGCAGTTTGTCGAGGGCGTCGGACGCGTTGGAGAGCAGTTCGCGCAGGAAAATTTCCCTGTCGGCGTAGAGGGAATGCGTCAGAATATTGAGAACTTTCGCGGTTTCGGCCTGAAAGGCCCGTTGTGTGGTCGCAACCATAGGTCCTCCTGCAAACGTTTTTCGGCAGTACATGTAAGTCGCTTCCGGCGCGTGTCAACACGGGGAAGATGCGGTGCCGTCCGTCCCGAACAGAGAGGGGGATGGACAGAGTGCAGCCGGTCTGAGCAGGCGCAAGGCCTACCTCGGCGGGGTCCGGGGCAGAGCCCCGGATAACGGCGGTTCAGCGTCCGGGGATCAGGATTTTATCCTTGTCCTGGGGAACGCGCGCTTCCACTTTGTGGTCGATGTGCAGTTCGGCGCCGCTTTCCAGGCGGGCTTTCCAGACATAGACTTTGGCGCCGCCTTCTTCCGGCGGATTGATGCGTACTTCCGGTTGCGGCGTGGACTGCGCCGATATGTATACGGCTTCGTTTTCCGACACAGGGACGGGGTCTTCAAGGGCTATGTCCACGGCACGTTTGCGCAGGTTTCTGACGGTGAAGAGCCAGTGGCGCGTGAACGTCTGGTCTTTGGCGAACAGGCCGTGTTCGCCGCCCGAGCGGGCGACGTTGCGCATTTCGGCGCTGACCTGGGGATCGGCGCCGAAAAAAATCGTCCCTTTGTCGCTGTTGAAGCTGAAGCTGCGGTTGCCGACGACGACGCCGTCCACGGAAAAGCGCGCCGAGGCGGGCGGCAACGCCAGAGGACCGGGCAGGGTGACGGCGGCGGTCAGGAAGGCCCTGTCCGTGACGGACGGGCGCAGGGTGTAGGAGAAGGCGGCCTTGAGGATTTCCGGCGTCGGTTGCAGGCGCAGGGGCGTATTGTTTTGCAGGGTTTGTTTGCCGATGTGACGGAGCCGGAAGGCTGCCTGCTCGGTCTTTACCGGTTCGGCCGGGGTCTGGGAAGGCGCCGGCGCAACTTCTTGCTCAAGGAGAGCCGCACGCAGGCGCGGGCGATTCTCGTCGGCGGCGGCGGCAGGGGCCGGAACGGGGGGCGTCTTGTCGGCTGTTATGATTTCCCAGGGCCGCAGTTTCGGGGGAGCGAGGATTCTGTCCCGGCGCAGGGCGGCAATGTAGATGTCGGTATCTTTCCATGTGATGCCGGAGTTCTGGGTCAGGATCGCCTCCTGATACACGGCGATTTCGCCGGCATCCGGGGCGGCGTCGAGGGTATAGCGCAGGCTGCATACGGCGGGCAGGGCATAGGTGTAGGTCAGGTTGTGCCGTTTTTTGCCTGCGGGATGGGGGACGATATACAGTTCGCGTTTGCGCGGGCCGTCGTAGTCCTGCAGGGCTTTGCGGGCTTTTTCCAGGCGCGGCGCGAGGTCGGTCAGGATGCGTCGTTGTTTGTCGCGTTCGGCGTACACTTTGGGGTAACGGTCGGCGTAGTCCGCATCCAGGGCGGAGGCTTCGCCGGCAGGGGAAAAGGGCGCGTTGCTTTTTTTGCCGGGGCGGTCCGCGGAGGCTACGGTCTGGGTGAGAGCGGGGAAGGAGGCATAGACGTCGAAACTTTTGCGCAGCAGGGCGAGGCGCGCTTCGGCCGCTTCGGCTGCGCCTTGAGCCCGCGCCTGTTCTGTTTCGAGGGCGACGACCTTTTCCAGCAGGGCGCGCCGTTCGGGGGAACTTTCCCTGTCGGGCAGGGCGGCCGTGTAGGTGGAAACGCGTCGGCCGTGAGGTCTGAGCAGGTCTTCGGCTTCCTGTTCGTCCGGGCGGTAGATGCTTTGCGCCGGAATGCCGTCTATGCGGAGCATGAAGGAGTCGGGGTCGGTGCCGGCGGGCAGGACCAGGACAAAACCCGTTGCGCCCGAGGGTAGTTTTTCGGCTTCCAGGGTTTGGTTGACGGTCAGGCGCGCTTCGTCCGGGTAAAACACCGCTTCGGCAGGTTGCGCGGGATCGGGGGCGAAGGCCGGGGCGGCCGTTGCGGAGAGCAGCCACAGCAGCGCGGCGGCGGGCGCGGCAAGGCGGGAGCGGGGAAAGGACACGAGGGTCTCCTTAAAACGGTTTAACGTTATGGAAGCTCTGATGTATTGTTTTTGCGGATGCGGGCGATGAGCGCGGTTGTGGAAAAATGTTCGAGCAAGGGCAGGGAGAGTACCCGCCCGCCGCGGGCTTTGACGTCTTCACAACCGATAATGCGTTCTTCGGGCCAGTCTCCGCCTTTGACCAGCACGTCGGGTTCAAGGGCGAGAATGAGCTTCAGGGGGTCGGGTTCGTCGAAGCCCGCGACGAAGTCCACGGACGCCAGGTGGGCGAGGATGAAGGCGCGCACGGAGAAGGGGTTGACGGGGCGGTCCGCGCCTTTCCCCAAAGCGCGCACGGAGGCGTCGCTGTTCAGGCCCAGAACCAGGAAATCTCCTGCGGCGCGGGCTCGGGCAAGCAGGTCCACGTGGCCGGGGTGCAGAAGATCGAAGCAGCCGTTGGTGAATACCAGCCGCCCGCCGTGCGCGCGCAGCTCCGCCAGCCTGCGGAAAAGCTCCCGGCCCGCCTTGTCTTCAAGACCGCCCGGAGGCACGACGGAGGGAAGATCAAGTGTGTTGCCGGGAGCGTGCATGGTTTTTGCTTCACAAGCGTTGCCGATGCCGAATCAACTATAAGGATATGGTTGATTGGGTATCGGAATTACACGCACCCGGTCGGCTTGGGCAGTCCGGCCATTTTGCAGGCGCCCTTGCTGGGGCCGGAGGGGAAAAATTCATAGATTTCCTTCAATTTGTACCCGGTATTTTTGGATAAAATACGCACCATCGGCGCAATGCCGTTTTTCTTGTAATAATCCTGCAGGAACGACATCACCTTCCGGTGGTCGGCGGTGACTTCGGCGATACCTTCACACTCCCGCACGTATTCGACCCATTCCGGCGACCAGTCTTCAAAGCGCAGCAGGAAGCCGTCTTCATCAACCTCAAAGGTTTTGCCCTTGTACGCGACCTCAGCCATGCCGACCTCCTTGAATTGAGCATCGGAAAGTATGCCCGTTTGCGACAGAAGCTGCAAGTATACAGTATGCCGTGATGCGCGTAAAGTCCGGGTGGACCGCCGGAGCGGCCGGCATGCCAGAGACGGCGTCCGAGACGGCGGGTTGCGCGCCGGGCGGGAAAAAATTTGAAAATGCGTATTCGTGCGTTGACGCGGCGCGGAAAATGGTGCAGGGAAACCCGCAAGACGATGCTTTGCTCCGGCATGTTGTTTTGTGGGAGTTTGCGGCGCGTAATTTTTTAGTTTTCAAGGAATGTTTTCATGTCAAAATCTTTGTATGTAGGCAACTTGCCTTGGTCGGCAACGGAAGAAGGCGTACGCGGATTGTTTGCGGAGCACGGCAACGTGTTGTCGGTTAAATTGGTCTCCGACAGGGAAACCGGCCGCGCGCGCGGTTTCGGTTTTGTTGAAATGGACGATGCCGATGCGCCGGGTGCTGTTCAGGCGCTGAACGGCGCCCTGTACGAAGGGCGCAACCTGCGCGTCAACGAAGCGCAGCCCAAGGAGTCGCGTCCGCCGCGTTCGCCGCGTTCGCCGCGTTACTAGCCCGGTAGTGCTCCGACCTGCCGGCGCAGCAATGCGCCGGTTTTTTTATGCGCCGGACGCGGCGCGTATCAAAGGAACGACTGATGCGATGAACATCGTGCTGTTTACCTCTTCCACGAACACGAGCGGCGGTTCGCGGCAGGCCCTGTATCTTGCGCGCGGACTGACGGAACGCGGGCACAGGCTTGTTTTTTTCGTGCCGCAGGGGGCGGCTCTGCAGAGATTGGCTCCTGATTTCCCCTTCAGCATTCTGCCTGCCGGGCGCCCGGCATGGCGGCGCAGCGTGGAGGCATCCCTGCCGGCGGACGCGCCCGCGGTGCTGCACGCGTTCCACAACGCCGCCGTGAAGGCCGTGGCTCTCTGGGGCTTGTTCCGCAAAAAGCCTTTCGTCACCCTGGCCCACAGGGGCGTCGTTTTCCGGCCGAAGAACCCTCTGCCGTACTGGTCCCCCGGCATAGACCGTTTTACGGTCAATTCCCCGGCCTGCGCGCGCGTGCTGCGCAGCATGGGGGTGCGGAAGGGCCGTATTGTCTGTGTGCCCAACGGCATACCTGAAGAGCGCCTGCGCGTCCCGCGCCCGCGCGCGGAACTGCGCGCTTTTCTGGATATTTCGCCGGATGCTTTCGTCTTTCTCAGCATCGGCGGCGAAGCGGCGTACAAGGGATCGGATGTGCTGCTGCGGGCCTTTGCCGAGGCCTTTCCCGACGACGGTCCGGGCGCGCCTTTCCTGGTGCTGCTCGGTCTTGATTCCCTGCCGCGCGGCGGCGTTGCCCGGGCGGGTCGTGTCCGGCGGGCGGGTTACGCCGAGGATGTCGGGAGTTTTCTGGCCGCCGCCGACGCGTATGTGCAGCCCTCGCGCTCGGAGTCCATGCCCAACACCTTGCTGGAAGCTTTGTGTTTCGGCCTGCCCTGTATCGGCACGGCGGTCGGCGCGATCCCGGATATCCTGGAGCCGGCCGGAGGCGCACCCTGCGGATTGCTTGTGCAGCCGGGCAACGTAAGCGAACTTGCCGTCGCCTTACGCAGGCTGCATGCCGATGTCGCGTTGCGCGCCGCCTCGGCGCAGGCCGCCCGCAAGCGCGGCGCCTGTTTCGGCATGACCGAACGCTTGGACAGCATCGAAGCGCTCTATACGGACCTGCTGCGTTCCAAAGGCTACGCCTGACCACCGCACAGGCCGGAAGACCCGCCCGTGCATATTGAAGCGCACCCTTTCGAATGATACGATGATGATCCGGGGCAGTTCAAGGCAGACCGTATACGCTTCCGGCGGCCTTCTTCCGGCTCAAGCCGGCTCCTCTCATCGGGAATGCGTAGTTTCGAAACTGAACCGCTCTAATTCACTGATGTAATGTTGAGGAAAAACCATGTACATCGTCACCGGCGGCGCGGGATTCATCGGCAGCGCCCTGCTTTGGAAGCTGAACAGTCAGGGCGTGGACGACATCCTGGTGGTGGACAACCTTGCCTGCTCTGAAAAATGGAAAAATCTGGTCAACCGCCGGTTCCGCGACTATATGCACCGTGATGTTTTCAGAGAGCATGTGGAAAGCGGGCGCCTGGAAAACGTGCTCGGCGCGCGTCCGGCCGCGTTGGTGCATCTCGGCGCCTGTTCCGGCACCACCGAACGCGATGCCGACTTTCTCATGCGCAACAACACGGCGTACAGCAAGCTGCTGTGCCGCTATGCCCTGGACAGGGGCATCCGTTTTATTCAGGCGAGCAGTGCCGCGACATACGGGGACGGCGTTGCGGGGTTCGACGACGATCCGCGGAGGCTTGACGCATTGCGGCCGTTGAACATGTACGGCTATTCCAAGCATCTTTTCGACCTTTGGGCGCACAGGGAAGGGGCGCTGCAGAACATTGCCGTCCTGAAGTTTTTCAATGTTTACGGGCCCAACGAACAGCATAAAGGCGAGATGCGCAGCATGGTCAACAAGGCGTTTCATCAGGTGAAAGAAAGCGGCAGGGTCAGGCTGTTTCGTCCTGCCTCGCCCAACGGCGCGGCAGACGTCCGTAGGCGGGATTTCGTCTACGTCAAGGATTGCGTTGCGATACTGCACGAACTGACGGTACGCGCGGACGTCAACGGCATATTCAATGTGGGCACCGGCCGGGCGCGGACCTGGAACGAATTGGCCGGCGCTGTTTTCAAGGCCATGCGCCGGCCGGAGAACATAGAGTATGTAGACATGCCGGTTGCACTGCGCGGCAAATATCAGGATTTTACCGAAGCGGACACCCGGCGTCTGCGGGCGGCCGGCCTGCCTCTGCCTTCCGGCGACCTGGACAGTTGCGTACAGGATTATATCCGCAACTATCTTGATTCGCCTGATCCCTATCTGTAATGCGGGCTGCCGCCTTTCAGCAGCCCGCGTATGCGCCGTCCCGCCCTGCGGCAGCGTTACATCGGCCCGCATCTTCCTTTCATTCCAACCTTGCCGATGTCTTCGCAGCCGCCGTTGCCGCCGCATACTCCGGTTTCGTCGCCGCCCGCAATGCGCGAAGGCGTCTTGACCACGGTTGCATTATCGACTATGACGCAAACAATAGTTTTTTAGTCAGCATGCACGGCGTTTGTATCAGAGCTGATTTCCCTTGATTGTATACGCCCCGGCGGCCGGGCTCCACCCTTGCCCTTCGGCCCGAGCAGGCGCAAGGCCGAACAACGGCGCATTGCAATGTTGATGTCTATGCCTCCGGCGGTAGAGGGCACGATTCCCTCAGCACCTCTCCATTTAAGGAAAGTCCCATGAAGCTGCAGATGAAAATGCAAATGCCGATAACTGTGCTGATTGTGTTGACGGTGGGCGTAAGCGGTTACCTGCCGTATCAGCAGTCGTCGGAGGCGTTGCGCGCCGCGCTTGTGGACAACATGCGCGGCGAGGCCGACAGTATGGTTCGGGCTCTGGGAATCATGGTAGGGCGTGTGGGCGAAGATGTGCAACGTTTGGCCGTGGACGACTATATCGTCAAATTTTACCGCGACGGCGCGTATGACGCGGAGAAGGGCAGACAGTTCAGCACGATGCTCAAGAACATAGAACGCGGCTATACGGACTTTGACCGCATTGCCTTGCTGGACGACAAAGGTAATATTCTGTCCTCTACGTCGCCGGAGACCATCGGTCAGAATTTCGGCGACAGGGAGTATTTCCGTGAGGCCGTTAAAGGGCACTCCTTTATTTCGCAGCCGATACTGAGCCGTGTGTCCGGCAAAGGGGTGATTATCGCGGCAGCGCCTCTCGGGCTGGATGACCGCATCGCCGGCGTCGTTTACTGTTCCATTCCGCTGGAACGTTTTTTTGAGCAATCGGTGAAACCCGTCGTCATAGGAGAGCGCGGCTACGCTTTTATCCTGGCGCGCAACGGACATGTCGCCGTGCATAAGAACCCCGATTACCTGTTCAAGGATTTGCCGACCACCCCGTATTACAGGGAAATGATTGCCGGGACCGAAGACGCAGGCGTCAGGGAATACGTCGGGGTCAACGGCGATCCGGTGTACAATTATTTCAAAAAGGACAAAGTGTCGGGCCTTGTGGTCGTCATACAGGCCGAAAGCAGCGACATTTTCGCCGCGCTTGCCGGCATGCGCCGGACGGCCGTCGTTATCTGCGTCCTGTCCGCGCTGGTGGGCGTTATCGTTGTGTTTTTCCTGATCCATCCTGTTCTGCGCAGCCTGAAAGCGGGCATTGCTTTCGCCCGCTGCGTGGCCGTCGGCGATCTTGGCGGCTCTCTCGTCGTCAACCGCAAAGACGAGATCGGGGAACTGGCCGACGCCCTCCGGGCCATCCCGGCATCGCTCAAACAGATTATTCAGGAATACGGACGACTGGAAACCGGCATCACCCACGGCGCCTTGGACGATGAGGCCGATGCCGGCAAATTTTCCGGAGAATTCGGCGTGCTGGTCGAAGAGACGAACGACGTCCTGCAGTGTTTCCGGCGTATCATAGACGTCATTCCTTCACCGGTGATCGTGATGAACAGTGACCTCAAGGCGACGTTTCTCAACACGGCGGCCCGCGAATTGGCGGGCGACGATTACCGGGGCAAGGCGTGCGGAGAACTTATGCGGCGGGATGACTACGGAACCCCGGCGTGTTGTCTTGTGCAGGCCGCGGCGACCGGACAGACCGCCCGCGGAGAAACCCGCATCCATCCGCGGGGTCGGGACCTGGACGTCATCTACACGGTCATACCCATGCAGGACCATACCGGCAAAACCGTCGCCTTTCTGCAACTGCTCACCGATATCAGCGAAATCAAAAACGCCCATCGCGTCATACAGGAAGTCGCCGGCCAAGCCTCCGGCATAGCCGGTCGCGTGGCCTCGGCATCCGAGGAACTGTCCGCCATGATCGAACAGGTCGCGCGCGGCGCCGAAGTGCAGCTCAAGCGCGTGGACGGCGCGGTGTCGGCGGTGGGAGAGATGAATGCCGCCGTACTGGGCGTCGCGCGCAGCGCCGGACAGGCCGCCGAGCAGAGTGCAATCACCAGGGACAAGGCGCAGGGCGGCTCGCTTCTTGTGCATCAGGTGGTGCAATCTATCAGCGAGGTGAACAAGTCTGAAGATGAGCTGCTGAAGAACATGCATGAACTCGACAAAATGGCCGAGAGTATCGGCGCGGTCATGAACCTCATTTCCGACATAGCCGACCAGACCAACCTGCTGGCGCTCAATGCGGCCATAGAAGCGGCCCGGGCCGGGGAAGCCGGCCGCGGGTTCGCCGTCGTGGCCGACGAAGTGCGCAAACTCGCCGAAAAAACGATGAACGCCACACGCGAGGTGGGCGCAAGCATCACGGCCATCCAACAGTCCGCCAAAATCAACGTGGCCGGCATGGGAACAGCGGCCGCGGCCGTCGTCGAGGCAGCGAAAATCGCCGACGATTCCGGGCAGGCCCTGTCCGAGATTGCCGACCTTGCCGTCTCCAATTCCACGCTGGTGGTTTCCATCTCCACTGCCGCCGAAGCCCAGAGCGCCACTGCGGAGTCAATAACCTCCTCTGTCGGGGACGTGCGCAAAATCGCCGGAGACACCGCGGACGGCATGAGCCGGGCCGCCGCCGCCGTTCAGGAACTCTCCCGCATGGCCCAGGAACTGAGCCGCATTATCGGGGAACTGCAGTAACGCGCAGCAAAATTTTCGATGGTGATTTTCGGGAAACGCGCAGCAACGTAGAGAATGCGTATCCCTGATGAGGGGAGTGGGCCGGGGAACATCATTTCCCTCCGGCCGCCGGAGGCATAGCAATGTTATATGGGGGGTGCGGGGGGAATCATTCCCCCTGCCGGGTCCGGGGCGGAGCCCCGGCCGCCGAAGGCGTACAACACCACCGGTAACCTGCTTTTCTTCGTTTTCATGTGGAAGTGCCGGGAGGCGGCGCCGGGGCAGGTACAGCGGGCGCCGGGACCGCGGGCGGGTCGATTGTCGGCAAGGCGGCAAACCCCGGCCATACCGCGTGGTAGGTCAGCACAAGCATGGCCGCGCCGATGCCGCACTTGATGAAGATGCCGCAAAAACGCCCGAGCAGAGCGCCTTTCGCCGCCTGCGCCGCATCGCCCGCAGGTCTGCCGCGCAGAATCTCAAACAGGAAACATCCGCACCAGGCTCCGGCCAACGCCCCGGCCAACGCCCCCAAGCCGAGAAAAAAAGGGGCGCACAGCAGCGCGCCCGCAATGGCCCCGATAATGCCCCCGAGCATGCCCGTGTTGCTCGACCCGTATTTCTTCGTACCCCACGCCTGCGCAAAAAATTCCACCACTTCCCCGACCACCGCGAGACCGATCAGGCTGACGAAGTAGACCATATCCATGGCGCCCGGCTGCGGATTGGCCACACGCCAGATAAAAACCAGAAAAATCATGATCCAGTTGGCAGGCAACGTCAGAAGATTGAGCAGCAATACCGCGCCCATGAGTGTCAGCAGCAGCCCCGGCAACAGGTATTCCACGGCTACGCCTCCCGCGCCCGCCGCCGGACGCATGCGAAGAAAAACTGCGGAGTGTTCCGCAAATCAGCCTGCCTGCGCGCGCACGTACACGGCCAGTTTGAAATCGTCGCCTTTGATATGGTTGACAAGCCAGTCGCCCACATTGGCGTAGACATCCGCAAGCAGTTCCTCGGTCGGCCCTTCCCGGTTCAACCGTTTGGCCATGTCGGCGACGACGAGTTTGAAGTCCTCGTGAATTCGCCTGTGATTCAGATAATCCGGATAGTTGTGCGTTTTCTGAATTTTTTCCTCATCGGCGAAATGTTTTATGGTGTAGCCGGCGAGGAATTCCATGGTGTTCGCGACTTCCTCCGTGCCTTTCCCGCTGCGGCAGGCGTCGAGCAGATTGTTCAGGGCCGCAACCAGTTGCTTGTGCTGGTTGTCGATCTGCGCGTTGCCGGTTTCCAGGCTGCTGTCCCACGCGTATGACATTGTTTTCGTCCTCCTGCAAAGGTGAGTGATATATCCATGATAATTAAACAGATTACGCACTTTTGTCGTCGCTGTCTACGGCAAATTTTTTCTTGCAATTTGCCGCTGTTCAGGTAGACAAGAGAGGTGACCGCCATGTCTTCCGTACGCACGTTTTCCGAGGCCGAGCGCCGGGTTTTGCGCATCATGCAGGATAACCTGCCTGATTCTCCGACACCCTATGCCGCTGTTGCTGCAGCGGCGGGCACGGAAGAGGAAGAAGTCCTCGCGTTGCTGCGTTCCCTGCGGGAAGAGGGCGTTATACGCCGTTTCGGCGCCGTGCTCAGACATCGGCAGGCCGGTTACGGCGCCAACGCCATGGTTGCCTGGAAGGCAGAACGCGACGGCATTGACGCCGCCGGCGCCCGTATGGCCCGCCACCCGCTGGTTTCCCACTGCTACTATCGTCCCTCTGTTGCGCCCGACTGGCCTTACGAGTTGTATGCCATGGTGCATGGTCGGGATGCGGTCGAGCGGAAGCGCGCGATCCGCGAGCTTGCGCTCGACGCGGCGTTGACGGAGTATGTGGTGCTTGAGAGCGTGGAAGAGCTGAAAAAAACATCGTTACGTTTTTTTTAGGGAAATTGTGATGAAGCTTGCATCGCCGGAACTTTTCCGCAGGGCGCAGGAGTGCATTCCGGGGGGAGTGAACAGCCCCGTGCGCGCCTGTCTGGCCGTGGGCGCCGAGCCGCTGTTTATCGACCGCGCGCAGGGGAGCAGGATTCACAGCGTGGACGGCGATGCCTATGTGGATTTTGTCCTGTCGTGGGGCCCCATGCTGCTCGGGCACGCCCATCCGCGCGTTACCGCCGCCTTGTGTGACGCGGCCGGGCGCGGCGCGAGTTTCGGCGCGCCGTGTCCCGACGAGTTGTATTTGGCCCGGCTGCTGGTCGAGGCCCTGCCCGCCTTGGAAATGGTGCGCATGGTCAATTCCGGCACAGAGGCCGCAATGAGCGCCCTGCGTCTGGCCCGCGCCTGCACCGGCCGCAATGCTTTTTTGAAATTTGAGGGCTGTTACCACGGGCACGCGGATCCTTTTCTGGCGGCGGCCGGGTCCGGGGTCGCCGCGCTGTCCCTGCCCGGCACGCCCGGCGTCCCGCCCGGCGTAGTCGCCGATACCCTGCTCTGTCCGTATAACGATCTGGAGCGGGCGGAACGCGTGTTTGCGGCAAAGGGCCGGGATATTGCCGCGGTTATCGTCGAACCTTTGGCCGCCAATATGGGCCTGGTCCTTCCGGTTCGCGGCTTTTTGGAAGGTTTGCGCGAGTTGTGTACGCGCAACGGCAGCCTGCTCATTTTCGACGAGGTGATTACCGGCTTCCGCATCGCGTACGGCGGGGCGCAGACCCGCTTCGGCATTCAGCCCGACCTCACCGTTCTGGGCAAGGTTATCGGCGGCGGCCTGCCGGTCGGCGCATACGGCGGCAAAGCGGAGTATATGCGGCGCATTGCCCCCGCGGGCGACGTTTATCAGGCCGGGACTCTTTCGGGCAATCCGCCGGCCGTGGCCGCCGGCCGCGCAACACTGGAAACGCTGCAAGGCTGTGATTATGCGGCTCTTGAACTGCGAGTCGAACAGTTTTGCCGCGGGCTGGAGCAAATTTTTGCCGACAAGGGGTTGCCGGTTTGCATCAACCGTTGCGCGTCCATGTTCGCGTTGTTTTTTGCGGAAGGGCCCGTACGTGATTTTGCCGGGGCCGCGGCGGCGGACGCCGGGCGTTGGGCTCGTTTTTACCGCTTTATGCGCGGCAGGGGTTTTTATCTCGCCCCTTCGGCCTTTGAAACGGCCATGGTTTCGTTTGCGCACACAGATGAGGATTTCGCTGCCTTTGCGGAAGCGGCGCGTGAGTTCGCAGGTTGAACGGCCTGCGTTTCCTCAAAAAAAGGAGGGATGTATGCGTGTTCTGCCTCTAGTGCTGATTGCGGTTCTGCTTGCAGGCTGTGCATCGGACGGTTCTTTCAAAAATCCTTTTTCCGATGACGGTGGTGAGGCGGGCGCGGCGCCTGCCTACTATTACAGCGAATTTCCCGATATCCCCATACCGAGTGAAATGAGTGAAGCACGCGGCGACACGTTCATAACTTTTGCGCCGTCCGGCTTGAAATGCGGCGTACAGCGTTTCAGCGGGCGTGTGGAGGTTGTTTCGCTGATGAACACCATGCGCCGCAATATGGCTTCCAACGGCTGGGCGTTGCGTTCCCTGCTGCGCGCCGCCGAATCCGTGCTGGTCTTTGAAAAAACGGATCGGCTGGCCGCTTTGCAGATTTCCGACGGGATGATCAACACAGACATGCGCATTTTCGTGACCTCGCGCCTTGAAGGCGACAGCCCGCCCGCCCTTGCCGGTCATGCGGACGGTTTCGGACCCCTGCCGCGGTGAACGCGTTGCTGCCGGACTGCGCCCTGCGCGGCAGGCGCCTGCATCTGGGCGTGTGCGGTTCCGCTGCCGCGTACAAGGCCGTGGACGTCATGCGGCTGCTCCAGCAGCGCGGAGTGCAGGTCGCGGTTTGTCTGACCGAGGCCGCGCAGCGGTTCATCAGTCCACTGACCTTTGCCGCGCTCGACGCCTCGCCTGTATACACGCGCTTCTTTGATGAGAGCGAAGGCGGAGTTTTCGCGCATCTTGAACCCGGCAGTTGCGCCCATGCCCTGCTTGTCGCGCCGGCAAGCGCAGCGACCATCGCTCGTCTGGCCTGCGGCAGCGCCGACACCTTGCTTGCGGCCCAGGCCCTGGCCTTTGACGGCCCCCTTCTGCTCGCTCCTGCCATGAATCCGCGCATGTGGGCGCACCCGGCAACCAGGCGCAACATGGACATTTTGAGCGAGCGCGGGGCGCGCTGCATACGGCCGGCCACCGGGCGCGCCGCCTGCGGCGATATCGGCGAAGGCAAACTAGCCCCGGTCGGAGAGATTGTTTTTGCCGCCGCCGCCGCTCTGCTGCCGCAGGATTTTGCCGGCCGGCGCATCCTGGTTACCCTCGGGCCGACGCGTGAGCGATGGGACGACGTGCGGTTCTGGAGCAATCCCTCCACCGGCCGCATGGGCGCGGCTCTTGCCGCCGCCGCCGCCCTGCGCGGCGCGACGGTCTGCGCGGTCGCCGGTCCCGGCGTGCCCGAACTGCCGCCCTCCGTGCGGCGCATCGACGTAGTGACGGCTAAAGACATGCTCGCCGCCGCCCTTGATGTCTGGCCCGATGCCGATGCGGGCATCTTCGCCGCGGCGGTCGCTGATTTTGCGCCGCTGCCCTTCGGCGGCGGTAAATTCAAAAAAGCGGGCACGGATTCCCTGAGCATAGATTTTTCCCTCAACCCGGATATCCTTGCCGAACTCGGCAAACGCGCCCGCCCTGAGCAGAAAATCCTCGGGTTCGCCGCCGAGAGCGCGAATCTTGAAGCCAACGCCCGGAACAAGCTTCAGGCCAAAAAAATGCATCTTACGGCGGCCAACCTGCTCGGCCGGCCCGATTCCGGTTTCGCCGGAGAAAAAAATACCCTTTTTGTCGTGGACTGTCGCGGACGCGAAGAACATTGGCCTGCAATGAGCAAGGCGGACGCCGCCTGGAGGCTGCTGGATTGGCTGTCAACGCTTTGAGCCTTGCCGTCTGTCTGCGGCCCTGGCGCGGCGCCGGAATCTACGCGCTGTTGCGCGACGACGAAGGATACCCGGCAAGCGACGTCAGCGTCGCAACGTCGCCCGGCGAGGAAGACGGCGTAGGCCTCGGGCGCAGCACGAAGGATGTGGGCATGCGTGACGCCGACGCGGTATCCGGCGGTCGGGAAAGGGCTGTTCAGCACTCTGCCTCACCTCCACCGGACAGTCTCCTGTCGTCGATTGCGCAATTCCCCCCCCCATGGCGCGCCTTGCTTGAAAAAACCCGTCCGGCCCCCTTGGTCTGGACCTATGAGGAACTGGGAAGTGATTTGCAGGGCAATGCCTCAGCGGAACGCTCGCGCTGCTTGAAGTCGCTGATTGCGGCGCTGGCCCTGCCCCGAGGGTCCAGCGCTTTCTGGCCGCTCAGCCTGCCTGCAAGCGCTGCGGGCAGCGGTGTCCGCGCATTGTCGGGTCCCGCCGAAAATGCGGGCGTGCCGGAAAGTGCGGTGGCCTGCGGCACAGGCGACTTAATGAGCATAGTCGGCAGTGATGCTGGTACAGCCGGCATCTGCGCGGAATTTGCCGCGGGGGTGCGCCTCCTCGGCGCTGCGGCGGTCATGTATTTCGGCACGGCTGCCGCGATGCGCTCCGGATTTGCCTTGACAATCCGTGCTCCGTACACGCAGCAGATTGCAGGGGGACTGCAACACGTTCTCCTGCCTGCGCTGTCCGCCCTTGCTGAAGGCCCGGAACAGGCGGAAAAGGCTGTAGTGTATTTGCGTTCAGTGCTGACCGATCACCCCCTGCTTCGCGCGCGGGCGGCGCAAGACAGCGCGGGCTGACGTCAGGGTCCGGAGATGCGCATACTTGTTACGGGAGCCGCCGGTTTTATCGGCCATCATCTGTGTTTGCGGTTCTGTCGCGATGCCCACAGCGTGGTCGGCCTTGACAATCTCAACGACTACTACAGCCCGGCGTTGAAACAGGCTCGCTTGGCCCGTATGAACGGCGTCCCCGGCTTTTGCTTCCGGCACATGGATATCTGCGATGAAGACGCTGTCTATGCGCTGTTCGAGCGTGAACGCTTCACCCATGTCGCGCATATGGCCGCTCAGGCGGGTGTCCGCTACAGCCTCGAAAATCCGCTGGCTTACGCGCGCAGCAATCTTTACGGGTTTACGGTCATTCTCGAAGCCTGCCGGCGCAACCATGTTGAACATCTGCTTTTTGCCTCTTCCAGTTCTGTATACGGCATGAACGCGCAACGCCCCTTCTCGGCGTCCGCGGGGGTCGACCATCCTGTGAGCTTGTATGCGGCCACGAAACGCAGCAACGAACTGTGCGCGCACAGCTACAGCAGTCTCTTTAACCTGCCGGCTACCGGATTGCGCTTCTTCACTGTGTACGGCCCTTGGGGCCGGCCGGATATGGCCCTGTTCATTTTCACGCGCGCAATACTTGAAGGTCGGCCGATTCCGCTTTTCAACATGGCCGGACAACGCCGTGATTTTACCTATATCGACGATGCCGCGGATGCCGCAGCCGCCCTGCTGTCCGTTCCTCCCGATACGCAAGCCCCGCAACTTCCAATCGCCGCATCCGACCCCTCGCGCAGTTCCGCCCCGTTCCGTATTTACAACATCGGCGCAGGCTGCCCCACTCCCCTGGCGGAACTCGTCGCCGCACTTGAAGATTGCCTGGGACGCAAGGCCGCGGTGGAACTGCAACCGCGCAGACCAGGCGATGTCGATGAAACCTGGGCCGACTGCCGGCCCCTGCGCGACGCCATAGCCTTTGCTCCGGGAACAACCCTCAAAGAGGGCGTTGCCGCTTTTGTCGCCTGGTACAAGGACTTTTACGGCTGTGGTGCCTGAATTTTCCGCAGTGCTGCTCCTACCCTGCCGGAACACTGCTCAAGACGCGCCGACAGCGTAGTGTTCGCTTTGCGCAAAGTACGGCCGGTACCGGGTAACACCTGTTTTTACGCCTCCGGCAGCGAGGCGCTGCCCCGAACTCCGCGGGGGGAAATGATTTCCCCAGTCGGCCCTGCGCCGGCTAAGGCCGACTCCCTACATTGTGCTGTTGCGAAAATTTATTCGTTACACAGAACTCGTCTCACACATTCGTCGTTATGCGTGCTCAGGCTGATTTCCTGCAGAGACAACGCTCTTGAGCAATGCGCAGAATCAACGGGCCGGCAGTGACGTTATGCCTGTCCGGAGCCGTCCCGGCGCATGCAGTGTTTCACGTGAAACATTTCAAAAGCGTAAGAAGGACCCCAGTCCGGCAAATTGTGCAACATGCTGCACAACGGAAAACTTTCGTGAAATTTTTGCATCACACGCTTGACGCTTTACGTACTTTCGAGATAGCTTGCCCTATCAGATGCGGCGCACAGCACGTTGCCGTGTGCCGATGTTTCACGTGGAACATTTTCGTCGAGGGTACGTTTCGTGTCCAGAAACATCGTTATAGCCAATCAGAAGGGCGGCGTAGGTAAGACCACCACAGCCATCAATTTGGCCGCTTCCTTGGCGATTATGGAAAAAAAAGTGCTGCTGGTGGACTGCGACCCGCAGGCCAATTCCACAAGCGGCCTGGATGTCGTCCCCAGGGCGGTCAATCTTTACCCTTGTTTCTTTCAGCCGGACCTAGCTGAACAGGCGGTAGTGTCCGTCGGGTCAAATTATCTGTCCGTCCTGCCGTCGACTACGGATCTTGTGGCCGTGGAAATGGAACTGGTGGACAAGATCGGCAGGGAATACTACCTTGCCGAGGTCATCAAGCGTCTGGAACCGGAGTATGAGTATATCCTCTTCGACTGCCCGCCCTCTTTGGGGTTGCTGACCCTCAATGCCCTGTGCGCAGCGCGCGAACTGCTCATCCCTCTGCAGTGCGAATATTTCGCTCTGGAAGGCATTGTCAAGCTTCTGCATACCTTCGAATTGGTGAAAAAACGTCTGAACGCGGGTCTGACGCTCTTGGGCGTCGTACTGACCATGTATGACATGCGCAACAAATTGACGCGTCAGGTCAAGAATGAAGTGCGCCGTTGCTTCCCCGACCACCTCTTTGAAACCGTGGTACCGCGCAATGTGCGTCTTTCCGAAGCGCCCAGCCACGGGAAATCCATTATTCATTACGATATCAAATCCAAGGGCGCGGAATCCTATCTCGCGCTGGCCAAAGAAGTTGTGTTGCGCCGTCCGTCGCGCAGAGACTGATTGCTCTGCCCTTGAATACAGCGCTGCATTAAGGAGTAGTATATGGCCACACTGCAGACGGGCCTGGGTAAAGGATTAGACGGCCTGATACGCAATACGCAGTCGGCGGCGGATGTTCCCGGGCTGGTCATCCTGCCGGCGGACGACATCAGCCCGAATCCCCGACAGCCGCGCCGAGATTTCTCCGCCGGGAGCCTGGAGGAACTCGCGGCATCCATCCGCTCGCAAGGTCTTTTGCAGCCCCTGCTGGTCAGGCCTTTGGGGACGGCGAATCCCGGCAAATACGAAATCGTGGCCGGGGAACGCCGTTGGCGGGCTTGCAAGCTGGCCGGCCTTACGGAAATTCCGGCCGTCATCCGCTCCCTGTCCGAACAGGATACCCTGATCGCCGCGCTCGTAGAAAATCTTCAGCGCGAAGACCTGAACCCTCTGGAAGAAGCCTTCGGCCTCCAGGCGCTCAGGCAGGAATTTTCCTTGAGCCAGGAAGAAATTGCGCAGAAAGTGGGCAAAAGCCGCTCGGCCGTTGCCAACAGCCTGCGACTGCTGACTCTGCCGGAGAGCATGCGCGCTCTGTTGGCCGACGGTATCCTCAGCGCCGGGCACGGCAAGGCGCTGCTCGGCATTGACGATGACGCTGCCCAGGAAGAATTGAAAACACTCATTCTCAACCGGCATCTGTCGGTGCGCGAAACCGAAGGTCTCGCCGCGCGCTGGAAAGAAAGCGGCAGCTTCACCCTCGCCGGCACGGATGGAATTGAGGACGTGCCGAGAGACGTATCGCCCGCGCCCGTCGAGTCACCCGGGGCATCAGGCGATGCCGCCGCGCCCGAAACTAAAAAACGCGGCGCCGGAGCGCAGAGCGCGGTCCTGATGGATATCCAGTCGCGCATCGCGTCCCTGTTCAGCGTACCGGTGAAAGTCACCGGTAAAGAAGAAAAGGGCCGCATCAGTTTTGCCTACAACAGCAAAGAAGAACTGGAAGCGCTGGTGCTCCGCCTGAGTACGCGCATCCTGGGCGGGCGCGGCGACCCGGCGCTGAACGGCAGAGATGACCTTGCGCTGGGCAGTGGTGCGGATATCGGTCTGCGCGGCCGCGACGACCCGGCATTGAAGGGGCGCGCTGATCTGTCCCTGGACGGCCGCACTGATCCGGCCCTCGGCGGCAGTGCTGCGCCTGCCTTGAGCGGAAGCGGCCGTGTCGGTGTCGCAGGTTACGACGCTTCGGCCCTGAGCGGCAGAAACGACCCGGTTTTGCCGAGCAGGGAAGAGCCTCTTCTGCCCGGCAACGACGCCCCGGCTCTGGACGGCAGTGCGGCGCCGCTCCTGAGCGGCCGGTCCGACCGCGCTCTTGAGCGCGGCACGACCCCGGTTTCGGACGGCGCGGACATGCCTCCGCAGCAAACGGATGTTGCTCCTACGACGGGTTCCGGCGACAACACAACTCCCGGGCAGGACGTCTCGACGGCCGCATCGGCAACAGCGGAGGCCGAAGAGGTGAAGGCAGCGGCAGCTTCCGACGAGGCGGCGAAGGCTGTTGCGCCCCCGTCGCAGGGCACGGCGGACAACGCTCCTTTCGGGCAAAAGCGCTCTGATGCCGCGTTCCGCCTGGGCTGGGGACGTCCGGCCCGCGGTCCGGCGGGAGAAACCGATGACCGCGCGTGAACTTCGCGACGGCCTGCATGCAATGGCGGGACAGCGGGTGCTGGTCGTCGGCGACGTGATGCTCGACCGCTATCTCAGCGGCGAAGCCTCGCGCATCTCTCCCGAGGCGCCGGTGCCGGTGGTGCGGGTTGAGGGAGAACATCTGCTTCCCGGCGGCGCAGGCAACGTGGCGGTGAACATCCGCGCCTTGGGCGGGGAGGCCGTCCTTGTCGGCGCCCGCGGCGACGACCCGGAAGGCAGGGCATTGGAGCGGCTTTTGGAAAACGCGGATGTAACTGCTTCTCTGGCGATATTGAACGGCCGTCCGACCACGACGAAAACGCGTATCATCGCCCGCGGGCAGCAGATTGCGCGCATCGACCGCGAGCGGGCCGATGCCTTCAACGAAGTTGAGAGTGCGGCAATCCTGAAAGAATTGACCTGCCGCGCAGCGGGATGCCGCGCCCTTGTCCTCTCTGATTACCGCAAAGGACTGGTCGGCGCGCGCACGTCCGACGGGCTGCGCAGTCTGGCCGCCGCCGCGAAACTGCCTCTGCTTGTGGACCCCAAACCGGCCGACATCGACCTGTACACGGGCATGACTCTGCTCACGCCCAATGCCGAGGAAGCCGGACGCGCGGCGAACATGCCCGTGCGGACGCCCTCGGAAATCGTCGCCGCAGGCAGGCGCATCATGGAAACGACCGGCTGCATGAAGCTGGTGATTACGTTGGGTGAACGCGGCATGGCCGTGTTTGAGGGCTGCGGTCCCGTATGGCGCATTCCGACTGTTGCCCGGCAGGTCTTCGATGTGACCGGCGCCGGCGATACGGTGATAGCCGCCTTGGCGCTGGGCGAGGCAGCGGCTTTGCCGTTGATTGCCTCATGTCTGCTGGCGAATTACGCGGCCGGCATAGTCGTCGGCAAGGTCGGCGCGGCTTCGGCTACGCCCGCGATGGTGGCCGAGGCCTTGGAAACTTTGCCGCCGCCCCCAGCCGAAGCGTGGAACTGAACAGGACGGCACGGCGATGGATATCCCCGGCATACACGGTCTGCATATCGGCTGGCGCGACGTAACCGACATTGCGCTGGTCACCCTGCTCTTCTATTACGCCATTGTGATGATCCGGCAGACCAGAGCCGTCGCGGCCGTTTACGGCCTCCTGCTGATCGCCGCCGCCCAACTCCTGGCGCGCTTCCTGAGTTTGAACACGCTGAACTGGCTGTTGGAAGAAATTATGGGCTCCGTGTTTCTCCTGGTAGTCATCGTGTTTCAGCGGGACATACGCCAAGCCCTGAGTTCCCTCGGCGCAGGCCGCTTGCGCCTGCGCGGATTTTTCCGCCGCAAAGTCGACGACCCGCTGCCGGACATGGTGGCCGCTGCCGCCGCCTACATGGCTCATCGCAAAATCGGCGCCCTCATCGTCCTTGAGCGCAACGTGCCCC
>JAITEY010000127.1 GCA_031281815.1 Desulfovibrio sp.
ATCTTCGCCGCATGCAGAACCTGCTTTGCGGCCTTGCGCGCACTCGACTTTGCCGAAGTGTATTTCCTGAACTTCTCCCCCCTGTCCTTTGCCTGCGCCTCCCTGTTCAGCCCGGAGCAATGCCGGGGCTATGCCAGGGTCGACGGGCAGGATATGCGCTCCACGCTGTTTTCCCTGGCCTTCAACCTCATGCGCGACCGCCGTTTCGCTCCGGTCAACCTGGCCGATCTCTGGGCCTTCCTGCACAGGGACCCTGTCGCCCCGGAAAAGGTCAACCCCATCGCCCGCCCGGCGGCAACGGGATGCGTCGGCATCATCGCCGCCGGGCGGCACGCGAGGCGCTCGCTTCCGCCCCGCGTGCTCGCCGCGTGCGTGCAGTCCGTCTTCCGCGCCGCGGGCGGCCCGCGCCTGCTTTGCCTCGGCGCAAAAGAGGACCAACCCGCCGCGCGCCGGCTCCGGCGCGAACTCCCGCCGCGCATTGCGGAACGTATGGAAGACCTGACCGGGAAAACCTCACTCACCGACCTCCCCGACATCCTGCGCGGCCTCGACATGCTGCTTACCCCGGACACCGGCGCCATGCACCTTGCCGCCCACTTGGGCATCCCCGTGCAGGCCTTTTTCCTCTCCTCGGCATGGTGTTTTGAAACCGGCCCCTACGGCATGGGACACCGGGTATGGCAGGCCGTCCGACCCTGCTCGCCCTGCCTGGAAAGCGCGCCCTGTCCGCACGGCACGGCCTGCTGCGCGCCCTTTTCCCATCCCGCCTTTCAGACGCATCTGGCGGGCAAATTCTCTCCCGAATGGCCCGCGGATCTTATGGGCTGCGTCTCCGCTCTTGATGATTTCGGCGCAACCTGTACAGTGGTCGACGGCGGCAACCCCTATGCCGACGCCGCGCGCGAACTGCGCGCGGGGTTGGCCGCATGCCGCGGACTGCCCGGCGCGGACGCGGGCGGCCTGACCCCGCGCAACGCCGCGTTCCTGTTCCGCGAAAAAGACTGGATGCTGCCGGGAAACTGGAACTATGCCTGAACCGTCGCCCAACGCGCAGGGCATGCCGCGCGTACTGCTTGTGCTGCCCATGTACGGCGGCTCACTCCCCGTAGGACGCTTCGCCGCCGAGGGACTGCGCGAAAACGGCTGTCTGGTGGAAGTGTTCGATGCGCCCGCCTTCCACCCCGTGTTCTGCGCCCTCAAGGAACTCAAAGTCGGCTCTGAACGCCTGGACGCCCTGCAAAACTCCTTTCTGCAACACGTTTCCCAATGCGTCACAGCCAAGGCGGAAGCGTTCGCCCCGGACCTTGTCCTCAGCCTTGCCCAGGCGCCCTTGAGCATCGCCGCGCTCAAACGGCTGCGCCGGGCGGGCACGCGCACCGCCATGTGGTTTGTCGAGGACTTCCGCATTTTCACTTACTGGCGCGCCTTCGCGCCCTATTACGACCTCTTCGCCGTCATTCAGAAAGAACCCTTTCTCGACGAGCTGGAGGCGCTCGGGGTACGCAACACCCTGTACCTGCCTTTGGCCGCCCTGCCTTCCCTGCATCGCCCCCTGACCCTGGACGAGCGCGAAAGACAAGAGTTCGGAGCGCAACTCTCCTTTGTCGGCGCGGGGTACCCCAACAGGCGCAAAGCTTTCGCCGGGCTCCGGAACCTGGGACTCAAAATATGGGGCACGGAATGGGAGGACGACCCGGAAATCGCGCCCATGCTGCAGCAAAAAGGTGAACGCATCGCCTCCGAAGACTGCGTACGCATTTTCAATGCCGCCGCCGTCAACCTCAACCTGCACTCCTCCGTGCGCGCCGACCCGCCGGTAGCGCCGGGCGATTTCGTCAACCCGCGCACCTTTGAAATCGCCGCCTGCGGCGCCTTTCAACTCACGGACCGGCGCGAACTGCTGCCGGAACTGTACGGCCCCGACGAAACGGCAACCTTCTCCGACCTGGATGAACTGCGGGAGAAAATCCTGTATTACTCGGCGCACCCGGAAGAACGCGCCGCCTTTGCCGAGCGCGCGCGCCGGCGCACCCTGGCGGAGCATACCTACGCAGCGCGCATGAAACGACTTCTGGAGTTCGCCGCCGAACGCCTGCCCGACTTCGGCCGGCGCGAAGCCGTCGTCTGGCCGGACAACATGCCCGAAGACCTGGGAAATGCCGTCGCCGCCCTGATGCGCGAGTTGGACCTGCCCGTAAGCGCTTCCTTCGCCGACGTGATTGCTGCCGTGCGCGGCAGAAGCGGCGTGCTCTCCGATGCCGAAGCCGCCTTGCTTTTTCTGGATGAATGGAAAAAACTCTACACCTGATACGCCCCCGAAAAGGAGTTTCAGATGAGGCCCAAATATCCTGCCCGACGCGGCGGCGCTGCCGGAACGGCAAAAAAAGCCGCCTTGATTCTGATTCCGGGTGTCGCCGGCCTGGTTCTGCTGTGCGCCGTTGGTCTCGGCATACTCCTGGGCGTGCTCAAACCCGCCGACTACCGTCAACTTATGGCCGATGCCGTGGAAAAGGCGACCGGCCTGCATCCGGAATTCCACGGCGAGGCGGAAACGACCTTCTTCCCCTCCCTCGGCCTGAAAACCGGCAAAGTGACCCTCAGCAACCCGCAAACATCGGTGGACCCGGAACTGCTGACCGCGGAAAGCGCCTCGGCCGCCTTGTCTCTGAGTTCCCTGCTGCGCGGCGACGTGGCGGTTGAGGAAATCCTGCTGTCCGGCCTCAAGGTCACGCTGACGGTAGACCCGGCGGGCCGCAGCAACTGGTCGCCGGCAAAGGAACGGCGCGGGTCCGATGACGGGCCTGCGGCGGAGCCCGTTGCCCCGCCGCCGGACGCCGCCGCCGGCAAAAAATTCGGCGGGCCGCCGCCCGACTGGAGCCTTAACCGACTGTCATGCAAGGATATCCGCCTCGCCTACCGGGATCTGCGCAACGGCGACGCCTACAGCGCGGAAATCGACACGCTTGCCCTGAACGGGCTGAAAGAAGGCGCGGGCGCGCCCCTGACCCTGGCGGGCCGCGCCCGCGACGAAGCCGGCGGCATCACGCTTTCCTTTCGCCTGCAAGCCGTTCTGGAACTGCGCGCCCCGGACGCGCGCGACAAGGCCGCCGAACCTTCCCTGTACCTGGATGTCGCTAAACTGGAACTTGAGCCGAAACTCGGCAACCTGCCCCCTATCACAGCCGAACTCGGCGGGAAAACGGAAATTTCCGCATCCGGCGCCTGGCAGGCGAAGGGCATCAAGGGCATGTTCACCCTGCCCGGCGCCGCCCCCGCGCATTTCACGGCCTCGGCCGCCTGCGCGCCCGGCAGCGGAGCCAAGCGCAAACTTGAAGGCGAACTTGCCCTGGACAGCCTGGACATCAACGCCGCATTGCGCCTGCGGGCGCCTGCGGTCGGGGAAGCGGCCCCTGGCACGGTGCAGGGAGCGCCCAACCTGGGCAAGCCGACCGTTGCCGGCCCCAAGACCCCCGCATCAGATGCGCGCGCCGGCCGGGACAAGCAAGGGAAGCCGGGAGCGGACGGCGCAGCCGAAAAAAAACCCGCAAAGGCATCGGTCCCGCCCGGCCTGCTCAACCTCGAAACAACCTTCACCGTGACCGCGGACAAGGCCCTTTACGGCAAAATCACCCTGAGCAACATCCGCGGCGACCTGAAAATGCAGGGCGGCAAAGCCGACCTCGCCTACAGTCTGACTCTATTCAAAGGACAACTCGCGGGCAAGGCCGCCCTTGATTTGCGCGGCGCGGAACCCGCTCTGGCCGTCAACGCCGCGCTCCGCTCCCCGGATATGGAATTGGCGGCGGCTTCCCCGGTGTTTTCGGACCACTACACGCTCAGCGGCACACTGCGGGCATCCCTGGACCTGAAATGCAAAGGCGGCACGGTCGACGCCATGCTGCACAGCCTGAACGGGAAAGCGTCCGCGGCCGCCCGCGACGGCGAGGTCGGCGGATTCACCCTCGCCCCGGAATTGCCGGGTTTCGCCCCTTTCCCAAGCGCCTTCGCATACAAAAGCATCAGCGCGAGCGCCGTCGTCACGCAGGGAGAAGCCGTAAGCAAAGATATCGCGGTCGTTTCCAACGCAATTCTGGCGCGTGGAGGCGGCACCGTCCATATCGCTTACGGACAGGCGGACCTGGGCATCGACTTCATGACGGCAGGGCCGCCGCCCGGACCGGCCGTGCCGGTGAGCATACGCGGACCCCTGCACGCCCTGTCTTACAGCATAGACACGCGCACACTGCTGCGCAACGCGGCGGAAAACGCCGCGCGCGCTCCCGAAGCGGCAACGGACCTGCTCAAAAAATCGGGGGAAGCCGTCAAAGGATTGAAAGACAGCCTGATACCGCGCCGCTGACAATGTCGGGGCGGAGCCCCGTCAATCAGCGCTTCGCTTCCCCGGCATTGCGCGCATCAGCCAAGGCGGGCGTGATGCGCACCTTGACCGACTTGAGTCGTTTGCGCAGCCAGTCCTCGTAAATGGAGCGCATTTTCTCTTCGGACAGGGCGCGTTCCACGCGTTGCGATATTTCCGCGGGGTCGAGAACGGAGGGAGGTGTTTTGGTCAGCAGCACAAGCGCGGTGTACTCCTGCCCGCTTTTTATCACTTTCGACGCCTTGCCCGGCGCGAGCGGCGCGAGGGCGGCGGCAAGTTCTTCAGGCACCAAGTCGATGCTCATGTTGATGTCCTGAATGGTCACGAGGTGCTTTTTTCGCGCTTCGGCGGCATCCGCGCCGGCCGCGAGATCGGCGCGCGCCGCCTCCACCGTCTTGCTGTCCCGCCCGAGGATACGCAGGAAATGCCACAATTCCGGAACGACAAACTCGTCCGTATGCGCCAGGTAGTATTGCTGCACCTCGTCGGCGGTGATGGTAATCTCCGGCCGCAACACCTTGGACAAAAACTGCTCGACACTCAGACGCCGGTACAGGGCTCTGCGCCAGTCGTCGATTTCCAGGCCGCTCCTGATAAGCGTGTCGTCGAAAGCGCCTTCGGGATAATCCGCGCGGATGCGCCGCTCCTCTTCCTCCAACGCCTCGGGGGGAAGGGCGAAGCCGTTCTGCTCCATATAGCGGCACACGGCCGCTTCCTCGATCATCCGGCCCAGCACGTAGCGATACTGGGAGAGCAGGGTTGCGTCATCCGGCTCCGCAGTGTCGGGCGAAAAGCCTGTAAACAGGCTGATCCTGGCCGATTCCAGTTCACTGAAAGAAATCCCCTGTCCGTCCACTTCAGCAGCGTCGCCGGGCGCGCCGCGCAGGTCGCGCGGCGGCAGCATCAGCAGCACCGAGGCAAGACAAAGCGTCAGCAGCGAGGTGTGCGCATTACGTTTCCGCTTCATGCAGTAAAGGGTACAGCATGCCCCACAGCTTGTCCAGCGCCTCCGGCACGTTCACATCCGGCCGGCTCCCGCCCCCGAAGGGCAATTCCAGTATACCCGGCGGCTGAAGCCGCACGTGCAGGCCCCTGCGTTGGGCATCCATGACGAATTCGACCAGAACGGCCGGGTCGGGACCCGCGTTCGCGACAAAGGACAGACGCACTTTATCGGGAAAGATATCCGCCTTGCTCACGAAATGTCTGCCCAACCGGCGTTTGAACGCGAGCACGGCGATGAAGTTTTCCAGTTCGGGGGGAAGGCGTCCGAAGCGGTCGCCGATTTCCGCGGCCGCCGCTTTCAGGGCCGTTTCGTCCTGGGCTGAGGAAAGCCGTTTGTAGCAACGCAGGCGTTCTTGTCCGTCCGGCATGTAGTTTTCCGGAATGAAGGCGGGGATCCCGAGGGACAGTTCCGTTTCCGTAAAACTTTGCACAGGTGCGCCTTTGAGTTCCGCGACGGCCTGCTCCAGCATTTCCATGAACAGTTCAAGGCCCACGCGGTTGATGTGGCCGCTCTGCGATTCGCCGAGAATGTTGCCGGCGCCGCGCAGCCGGAGGTCTTCCATGGCTATGCGGAAGCCTGCCCCGAGGTAATCCATTTCCAGAATGATGCGCAGGCGTTTGCGGGTAGTTTCCTGCAGGTGTTCCGGGTCCGGCGTCACGAACACGGCAAAGGCCTGTCTGTCCGAGCGTCCCACGCGGCCGCGCAGTTGGTACAACTGCCCGAGGCCGAACAGGTGCGCCTGGTCCACCACAAGGGTATTGGCGCGGGGAAAGTCGAGCCCGGACTCGATTATGGAGGTGCAGACCAGGATATCCAGGTCCCCGAGCCAGAATTTGCGCATGTTTTTTTCAAGGGCGCTCTCGCTCATGCGGCCGTGCGCGATGCCCAGGCGCGCCTCCGGCGCGAGCATGCGCACATAGTCGGCGACGCGTTCCAGCCCGTCCACCCTGTTGTAGACCCAGAAAATCTGTCCCTGCCGGTCCAGTTCGCGGCGGAGTATGCCGCGCAGCAGGTCGTCGTCGCGGGCGATGAGGGCTGTGGACACGGGCTTGCGTTCCGGGGGCGGCGTTTCGATGACGGACAGCTCGCGGATACCCGAGAGGGAAAGCTGCAGGGTACGGGGGATGGGTGTTGCCGTCAGGGTCAGGGCGTCCACGTTTTTGCGTATTTCCTTGAGGCGTTCCTTGTGGCGCACGCCGAAGCGCTGTTCTTCGTCCAGAATGAGCAGACCCAGATTGGGTATGGCGACATCCTTGGACAGGATGCGGTGCGTGCCGATGAGGATGTCGATGCGGCCTTCGGCCGTTGCCTTGAGCACCTCCTGTTGCTTGGCGGCGGACACAAAGCGGGAGAGCAGCCCGACGTTGACCGGCAGAGCCGCGAGCCGGCTGCGGAAGGTCCGGTAATGCTGTTCGGCCAACACCGTCGTGGGGCACAACAACGCCGTCTGCCGCCCTTCCAGGGCGGCCCGGACGGCCGCGCGCATGGCGACTTCGGTCTTGCCGAAGCCCACGTCCCCGCAAACCAAGCGGTCCATGGGCTCCCCTTTTTCCATGTCGTTCAGGACGTCTTCAATGGCTTTGGCCTGATCCGGCGTTTCCTCGAAGCCGAAACCGGCCTCGAATTCACGGTACATCTCGTCCGGCGGGCCGTAGCGGAACCCTTTGAGCACCTTGCGCAGGGCATACATTTCCACCAGGTCGGAGGCTATCTGCATCACCGCCTTGCGCGCTTTTTCCTTGCCCGTCGCCCACTGCGTGCCGCCGAGCCGGTCGGGCACGGGCCGCACGCCTTCCGCGGACTTGAAAGGCTGGATGAGGGACAGGCGGTCCACGGGCAGATAGAGCTTGTCGTCCCCGGCGTACTGCAGCAGCAGGTAATCATTTTCGGCCCCCCCCGAGGCCATGCGGTGCAGACCACGGAAAATGCCCAAGCCGTAGTCCTTGTGGACCAGAAGGTCGCCGTCGCTCAGCGTATCGTGCGTCTCCAGACCTTGGAAAACAGCGGCTGCTGCGGGTTGTCGGCCGCGGTCGGCGCGCGGCTGGAGGACATCTTCGCCGAGAATCGTGCAGTGTTCCCAAGCCAGGTGGAGCCCTTTGCGGAACGGCGAGATCAGGGCAAAAATCCCGTAGTCCGCGGCATCCAAGCGCAAGTGCGGGCTTATGCCGTCCCGGGCCGCCAGTTTGAGGAAACGCGCGCGGGCGCGTTCGGTGGAAAAACTGAGCAGCAGGCGGCCGCCGGGGCGGGCCTGCAGCACGTCCCGCGCGCCGTCCGCGCCGTCCTGCGCGGCGGCATTCTCATCCGCGCGGGCAACGCCCGCTCCTTCTCCGCCCTTGCCGCCGCTTTTGCGGCCTCCGTCGGACGGCGCGCCGCGTTTCCCGTCACGCCGCCCTGCCCCCGCCCAGTCCCGCATTACGGCAAGCAAATACTGCCACGGCCGTTCATGGGCATCGCCGTGTGTGAAAACTTCCTGGTAGGAGGAAAAGTTCTGCTCACGCATGGCGACTTCATCCGGCGTCTCCGGAATGCCGACGCGCAGGTCTTCGAAACAGGCGCAGCGCGATGCCGCGAAAAAGGCCGACACCTCGGAGGACGGGCGCAGCGACCGCGCAACGGACCGGTTGAGGCCGCGATACGGGCCGTCATGCTCCGGCAACTCCTGCAGCCTGCGTTCGCTTTCTTCAAAAATCGCGCGGAGATCCGCCGCGCCGGGCAGCAGGCAGACGGCGTCTCCGGGCAGCCAGTCTTCAAGGCGGGAGCATGTTGTATAAAACATGCCGGGCAACAACGCTGCGCTGTTCTCGTCGAGCATGCGGACAAGGGCGGCCGCTTCAGCGGGCTCCAGCCTGCCGGCCTCCACCTCGCGCTGCCGGAACGCGTCGGCATCGGCGCGCAGCCGCCGGCTCAAAACCACCGGGGAAGCCGGGATCATGACCATTTCCCGCACATCGGCGATGGAGCGCTGGGAAACGGGTTCAAAATGCCGAAGGTCGTCCAGGGTGTCGCCGAAAAATTCCAGGCGCAACGGGCGGTAATAGCCCGGACAGAAGATATCCAGAATATCGCCGCGCACGGCGATTTCTCCGGGCGCGTTGACCATGGGCACGCGGGAGTAGCCCCATTCCAGGGCCTGTTCCAGCACCAGGTCCGGAGCCATGTCCATGCCTTTGCTCATAATCAGTTCATGGACGTCGAAAATGTCCTCCGGCGGCAGGCGCAGGAGAAACGCGTCCGGCGTGACCAGGACGCAGCGTCCGCTGCGTTTCTGTTTCAGGGCATAGAGGGCGGCCATGCGTTCGGGCCGGTTGCCTGCGCCGCCGGTGCGGGCCGGGAGCGGCGGCATGACGACGACGCGCTCCTGCCGGGCCGTGCGCAGGGGAGAGGGGTCGGTTGCCGAAACATCGGGACTGAAAAGCCCGACCAGCGCGCGCAGTTCCGCAAGGGAGGCGCGGTTCGCGGCGCAGGCGACCACGCCCCGGCCCCGCGCAAGCAGGGCGCAGGCCAGGCGGGCCATGGTGCCCGGCCCGGAACGCACCACGCGGACCGGGCCGCTGCTTTCCCGCGTCAGACGTTCGACAAGAGACTGCAAGGAAAAAGACACACAGGAACCCCACGGGGAATGTTGCGCACACCCGTGCGCAGACGCCGGCATGGAATGTGTATGTACAACATCCGTCGGCGGAATGTTGCGCATCCCCGCGCGAGGCGCCGGCGGCCGAAAAAAATCAGCCGCCGGCACGGAACCGGCGGCTGCGTCCGAACCGGGGAAATCCGCTACAACTGCGCCAAAGATTCAATCACTTCACTGGACAGCAATTTGTCGAGGTCCAGCAGAATAAGCAGGCGATCCTGAAGTTTGCCCACGCCGCTGATGTATTCGGACTCAACGCCGGCCACAACGGGCGGCGGCGGTTCCACCGTGCCGGCCGGTATACGCAGCACCTCGGACACGGAATCCACAACAAACCCGACGATCATGTTGTTTATTTCTATGACGATGATCCGGGTGTGCTTGTCGTGTACCTTGGAGTCGAGGCCGAAGCGCCTGCGCAGGTCGATGATGGGAATGACCTTGCCGCGCAGGTTGATGACCCCTTCCACAAAGGCTTCAGCCCTGGGCACTTTGGTTATTTCCATGGTGCGGATGATTTCCTGCACCTTGAGGATGTCCACGCCGAACTCTTCTTCGCCGATACTGAAGGTAACGAGTTGCAGCAGTTCGTCATCCTGCCGTTTTGC